>CALAMM010000046.1 GCA_937925775.1 uncultured Fimbriimonadales bacterium | reverse complement strand
ACGAGCGAAAGTGGCTCGCAGGAGGACAAACACGCTTTTACGAACTCACCTTGCGCAAAGTGCAACACTGCGCTATACCGTTGCTGGAGGATGTCCCGATGGAGACCTATCGTGTGAAGCGTTTCGCTCCAGAGCAGTTCCAACCTGCCGATGTGCATGAGGGAAATGTGCATGTTGCTTTCAAGGAGACGCGGTATGACCCTGCTCGGCAGATTGCGATGACGCGCGTGGTGGTGGCTGAGGATGACCTGACGCAGCACTTCTGGATCGAGATTGTGCGCGAGGGAAGCGAGTGGCGGATTCGCCCCGCGCCGGGGTGCGGCGTCGTGCCGACAGTGGGCGTGCAACGCGCACTGGACGCCGTACGGGAGGCATGCGCACCATCACCTCAGCAGACGGAGTGAGAAGCCCAGCAACTCCCTGGCTCTCAAAAGAATGAAACCGCCCCGTGGGGGACAGACGGGGCGGTTTCTTCGGGGGACGGGTCGGATGGAAGCCTCACTTGAAAAACTCGAACGCTTCAATCGCTTGCTTGACACGCTGCAGAAAGCGACCCGCATACATCCCATCAATCAATCGATGGTCGTAGCTCAGACACAGATTCATCATCGGACGGATGGCAATCATGTCGTTAATCACGATAGGCTGTTTGACAATCGCGTAGGTTCCCAGGATGGCGGTCTGCGGGTGGTTGATGATGGGGGTGCCGATGAGTGCGCCGTAGCTGCCGGGGTTCGTCAGCGTGAAGGTTGCGCCCTGCACTTCGGCGACGCCGATGGTCTTGTTGCGGGCGCGGGTCGCGATATCCTCCAGGTCGCGTGCGATGTCAATGAGCGACTTCTTGTGGGCATCGCGGATAACAGGCACAATCAAGCCCTCTTCGCCTTTTGCGCCGAGCGCGACCGCCACACCCATATGCACATAGTGGCGCACGATAATCTGGTCGTCTTGGAGGGTGGCGTTGAGCATTGGGAACTCCAGCAGGGCGTCGGTGCAGGCTTTCACGAAGAACGGCGTGTAGGTCAGGCGCACGCCGTACTGCTGCTGGAACGAGTCTTTGTTGCGTTCGCGGAACTCCACAAGGCGCGACACATCGACTTGGATGACCGTGGTGACATGCACAGCGGTCTGGTAGCTTTTCGTAAGGTGTTCGGCGATGACCTTGCGCATGCCGACGAGGGGGATGATTTCCTCGCCTTCGCGCGGTTGGGCGGGCGCGGCGGCGGGTTGCGGTGCGGGGGGAGGCGGCGGTGTGGGCACAGGTTGGGGCGCAGGCGCGGGTTTGGGCGCGGCGGCACGGCGCTGCAGATATGCCTCGATATCCTTGCGCGTCACACGCCCGCCAGTGCCCGTGCCTGGAATGCTCTGCAGCTCCTCGATGCTGATCCCGTGTTCTTGCGCGATTTTACTCACGACGGGGGAGATGAAGGGGCGTCCTGTGCTTGTGCTGGTCTGTCCGTCGCGTCGGGGCGGCGAGGCTGGCTCTGGGGGCGTGGCGACCGTCGTCGGCTCCTCACCGCCGCCGTAGAAACCGACCGATTCGACCGGCGGCGGGGTGGAGAGGGACGCTTCGGGCGCGCGGGCAGGAGTATCCGCGCCCTGCGCATCAGCTTCCGTGGCAATCAGCGCAATCTCCTGACCCACTTTGACCGTCGCGCCTTCACCCGCAAGGATCCGCTGCAGCACGCCCGATGCAGGCGCGGGCAGCTCAGTGTTCACTTTGTCGGTCATAATCTCCACAATCGGCTCATCTTCGTTGACCAACTCGCCTTCCCGCTTCAGCCAGCGGACAATCGTGCCTTCCACGATGCTCTCGCCCAGTTCGGGCATAATCACAGCCACTGCCATTGCTATTCTCCCTCAGTACGCTGCCAGTTCACGCGCGGCGAAGACAATCTCCTCGACGCTGGGCAACACGAACTTCTCCAACGGCTCGGCAAACGGCACGAAAGAGTCCTTCGCCGCCACACGCATAATCGGTGCATCGAGCCATTCGAACGCTCGCTCGGCAATCCGCGCGGCAATCTCCGCGCCGACGCCGCCCGTCTTCGGCGCCTCGTACACAATTAATACCTTACTGGTCTTGCGCACCGACTCCAGAATGGTCTTCATATCGAGCGGTTTGATGGTACGCAGGTCGATGACCTCCAGCGAGATGCCCTCTTTTTCGAGGTGTTGCGCCGCTTCAAGGGCGAAATGCACCATCGCGCCGTAGGCGATGACCGTGATGTCGTCGCCGTAGCGTCGGATGCGTGCGCTGCCGAGCTTGACGATATAGTCCTCGTGGGCTTCGGGGATGGGGCCCTTGATGCGCCGATAGAGGTATTTATGCTCGTAAAAGATTACAGGGTTATTGTCGCGGATGGAGGCTTTCATCAGCCCGTAGGCGTCGTCGGGAAAGGCGGGCTGCACCACCTTTAGGCCGGGGGTATGGAAGAACCACGCTTCGAACTGCTGGCTATGATACAGGCTACCACCGACATAGCCGCCCGACGGTCCGCGCACTACTATCGGGATGGGCGTCTTACCCCCTGAGCGATATAGGTAAGTGCCTGCGACATTCACCACTTGGTCGAATCCGTAGGAGATGAAGTCGATGAACTGCATTTCGGCGACGCCGCGCTTGCCTGCCGCCGCGGCGCCCACGCAGGTCGCGATAATCGCGGTTTCGGAGATGGGGGCATCGATGACGCGGTCGGGTCCGAAACGCTCCAGGAACCCCTCCGTCACGCCGAACGCGCCTCCCATTCGCCCGATGTCCTCGCCAATCAGGAACACATTCGGGTCGCGCTCCATCTCCTCCCAGAGCGCGAGCCGAATCGCCTCCAGAAAAGTGACCTCTCTCACAGCGACACCCCCGCTCGCTCGTCGTAGATATCTTCCAGCGCGGTGTGTGGTTCTGGGTCGGGACTGCTGATGGCGTAGGCGATGGCACGCTCAATCTGCTCTTTGATGTCGAGGGGCGGCTCGGGGAGGTCTGCTTCGGTGAACAGCCCTGTGCGGAGCAGGTACTGACGATAGCGCGGGAGCGGGTCGCGTTTTTCCCACATCTCAATCTCCTCCACAGGGCGGTATCGACGCGCGCGCGTCTCGTCGTGGTCTGCATGCCCCTGCAAACGATAAGTCACACACTCGATAAGCACAGGTCCGTTGCCTGCGCGGGCGTGGGCTAACGCCTCGCACATCGTGTCGTACACAGCGTTGAAGTCGTTGCCGTCGATGCTGTAGCCAGGGATGCCGTAGCCCAGCGCACGCTCGGCGACGGTCTTCGTGGGCACTTCCAACTCCACAGGTGTGGAATAGGCATACTGGTTGTTCTCCACTACCACGATGAGGGGGAGTTTATGCACGGCGGCGAAGTTCAAGCCCTCGTGGAACGGTCCTGTGGCGGTTGCGCCCTCGCCTGTATAGGCGACCAGCACCCGGTCGCGCCTGCCGTCCAGCCGCTGCGCCCAAAGCACGCCACACGCCACCGCAATTGTGGAGCCAAGCATACTCGTGGAATGCACAATCCCCAAATCCATATCGCCCATATGGCTCCACGAGTCTTTCCCGCGCGTGGGGGCTTCCGCTTTACCCCAAATCTGGCACATGACCTGCTCGAGGGGCATCCCGCGAAACACGAACACAGGCATATCGCGGTGGATGGGCGAGACGAAATCGTCGGGGCGCAGGGGATAGGTCGTGCCTACCATAATCGCTTCCTGCCCGCGCGAACTGTACACATTCCCTCGGCGCAGGCGTCCTTTTTTCTTCGCATCGTACAAAGCCTCGTCAAATAAGCGGGCGAACCAGAGCCTTCGATAAATCTCTATCAAATCGGTCTTCTCCAGCCGCTGGTGGTAAGCGACTGCCTGTTGCCCGTTCTTACGCCGTGTGCGCATCGTACCCAAAGCGGTTCCTCCGTGTGCGGGAGATTATACCCCATTTTCAAAGGGTTATTGCGCCTCCGCCAAAAACCGCGCAAATAATCGCCTGCTGAGGGGGAGCATGCCCGACGAGGAAGTAGACAATGGTACAATCTTTTAGTGCGCGTGGCACATTAATGCCCCACAGCGCGACGGCATCTCCGTCATCGAGAGTATGCAGGAGCGTTTCAGCCAGTGAGACAGATTGGGTATCTTACATATTCCAGAGGTGCTGTCATGCGAGATGCTCCCATACGCACAGACTACGACAGCCCGTGGAAGGAGTTCCTCACTGTCTTCTTCCGCCAGTTTATCGCACTCGTCTTGCCTGAACTCCACGAGATGGTCGATTGGTCACACCCGCCCCAGTTCTTGGACAACGAGCTGCGCCGCATCACGCCCCGCAGCGAAACGGGACGCCTCTACACCGACCGATTGGTGAAAGTGCAGCTCAAAAGTGGCGACCCGCAGGCTATTTTGGTGCATTTGGAGGCGCAATCGCAGGTCGTGGGCGACATGGGACAGCGCGTGTTCACCTACCACGCCCGCGCGTGGATTGAAGTGCGCTTGCCGATTGTGAACATCGTCATCTACGCCGACAAGCACCCCACTTGGGCACCTAACCGCTATGTGCACGAGTTGCCCGGCACCCGACTGGAGTTCCAGTTCCACGCGGTGAAGCTACTGCAGTTGGACGAGACGCGCTTGATGGAGGCGGCGCGTCAGGGCAACCCTGCGGCGCTGGTCCTGCTGGCGTTCCGCAAGGCGATGGAGACAGAGAACGATGTGGAATTGCGATTCGAGGTGCGCAAGCAGCTCACGCGCTTGATGATAGAGTTAGGGTATCATGAAGAAGACCAAGCGCATATACAACGCTTGATGGAGTGGGTGCTTATGCTACCAGAAGTGCTGGAACAACAGGTGCAGGAGCTGATTGAGGAATACAAGCGTGAGCGGGGGACGACCTTTGTGTCGAGTCTGGAGCGTCGCGCGATTGAGCAAGGCTTGCAACAGGGATTGCAACAGGGATTGCA
>CALAMM010000045.1 GCA_937925775.1 uncultured Fimbriimonadales bacterium | reverse complement strand
GAGCTACGCAGGCGATGTGGATGTGTACCGCTTCGAGTTAGACAACACGGGGCAGACGCTTACAATCAGCACTCAAACCTATGTTGACACCGTGCTGCGTGTCGTCGATCCCAGCGGGCAAGTGTACGAGAACGACGACTCCGAGTGGGACCCGCTCAACCCTGCTGCGGCACAGGTGCAGATTCCGCTTGCGCCGCGAGGAACCTACTATGTCTATGTGTGGGCGAACCAGCGTTGGGGCGGCTATTATCAGGTGCGTGTGAGCGCGCCATTACCTGACCAGATCGTGCTGCAAGATGACGGCACGGAGTTCCACCTGCGCGGACTTAGAGGCGATAGAAGGCGCAACCCGTTCAACAACGCTGACTGGATTCTCCACGAGCGCGACCACTGCTATCAAATCGGCTGGTGGTATCGGATTCAAGACCTGCACAGTCGGGAATATACTCTGAGCAACCTGACCTACTACGATCAGCCGCGCCCTAACAAGGCACTGTTAGCGTTTGTGGAACCCGATAGCCTTGCTGCCCTCACTCAGTACGAACTCAAGCGCACTACCGACGGCGGTAGTGTATTGTATCTCGACTGTCTTGTAATGAACTCTCAGTCCCAGCCGCGCACAGTTCACATTTTTCACTACATTGACCTCGATGTGAGCGGCGTGTCCACGAACCACGCCGATTGGGCGGGCGAACGGCTCCGCGTTGAGACCTCGCGCGACCGTGTTTGGTTAAGTGCGCTTACGCCGTTCACGCGCTGGCAGGTCAGCCCTTACCCGCAGGTGATCGAACTTCTGGTGAACACGAGAGCCGACGACCTCTCCAACGGTGCGCTACCCTTCGAGGGGGACTTCACGGGCGCGCTGCAGTGGACAATTCCGCTGGCGTCGTTTGAGGGCAGAGTGATTCGTGTTCACTACGCCTTGAACACGCTGACGATGCCCTACCTTGCCGATGTCGACCGTAACGGCTGCGTGGATGACGCTGACCTTCTCGCCGTGCTGTTTGCATTTGGGGAAAGGGACTTTCTGGCCGCCCCTGATGTCAACGGCGACGGCACCGTCGACGACGCCGATCTGCTGGAGGTGCTGTTCCATTTCGGCAACGGATGCTAAGCCTGTGGGGTACAATAGGACACTTCAACAGGAGGGAAACGCGATGAATCCGAAAACACGATTTCTAAACCGCTGGATGCTACCTATGCTGATGCTCGCGTTCAGTGCATGCCAGTCGCAGTCTGTGGAGCAAACACAAACGAACGCCGAGACGCCTTCCCCGCGCGTCGCGCAAGAGACACCTCAACTGCCCACCCCACCCGCCGAAAACGCGAAAGAGGCTTCCAAAGACCAGAACGAGCAAAAAGCGCAGGTCGCTTATGTTAAGATGACCATCAAGGATAAAGGCGACCTGATTATCGAGTTGGACCTGAAAGAAGCCCCAAAGACCAGCGAGAACTTCCTGAACCTGGTCAAGGAAGGCTTCTACGACGGGATTCGTTTCCACCGTGTCGTGCCGAAGTTTGTGATACAGGCGGGCGACCCCCAGTCCAAGACCCTGCCGATGGGACATCCGCAGCTGGGCACAGGCGGCTCAGGCAAAAACATCAAGTTCGAGCCGAACAACCTCAAGCATAAGCGCGGCGCGATCGGCATGGCGCGTGCCCAAGACCCCGACAGCGCCAGCAGCCAGTTCTACATCTGCCTCGAAGACCTGCCCCAGCTGGACGGCAACTATGTTATCTTCGGCAAGGTCGTGGAAGGCATCGAGATTATCGACCAAGTACGCATCGGCGACACAATCGAGAAAGCCGTCGTGCTGGAAAAGTGGGAGCCGAAAAAAGCGCGCTCCCCGTCTCAGTAGAGAGGAGGCGAACCGACACCATGATCGACGATGCGCTCGCGACCGAGGTGATACTGGAAGCGGAGGCGATTCTGGAGGCGTCTGATACACCCGTTCAGGAACGCCTCCAGCACCTAATGCAGCACCTGCACGACCGCCTGCCCCACTTCCACTGGGTGGGCATCTACTGGCTCAGAGGCAACGAGCTGGTGTTAGGACCTTATGTCGGTCCGCCAACCGAGCATACGGTCATCCCCGTTGGGCGCGGCGTGTGCGGCACCGCCGTTGCTGAAAATATGAACCAGATTATTGACGATGTGCGTTTGCTTAGCAACTATCTCGCCTGCAACCTCGAAACGCGCTCGGAGATCGTGGTGCTGATTCGCCGCCCCGATAGCGGGCGAATCATCGGGCAAATCGATGTGGACGGCACAGAAGTAGGCGCGTTCGACGAATCGGATGAAGCGATGCTCGAGGTCATCGCCGAGCGCATCGCGCGATTGGTCACCGAACACCCCTATTGACTTTCGCCTCCTGAATATGCCATAATTTAGCCACGCTAAGTATTTAGGAGGCATGCGAATGACGACGGAGGTTCTCAAAGATGTTCCGCGGGGGCTGACGCGCGAGCGCATCGAGCAGCAGGCGCGCGCCCATGGCGAACCCGAATGGCATATTCAGCAACGCTTGGAGGCTTACGACCGATTCCTTCAGTGGCCGCTCCCCTCACCCAAGCAGGAGGACTGGCGGTACACCGACATCACCACTTTACATTTAGAGGACTATGTGGCGGTGGCGTGGAGTGATGCCCCGCGTGGCGACGCCCCCGCTCAGATGCCCCCTTTCCTCACGGAGAACCCTATCGTGCGCGTGTATCATCGGGCAGGCTTCGGTTTCGAGGCGCATATCCCCGACACACTACGCGCACAGGGCGTGCAAGTGCGCGACCTGCACGAGGTGTTGACTCAGAACCCTGAGCTGTTAGAGCGCGATTTGGGACGCCTTGCGCCCATTCCCGGCGACAAGTTCACCGCCCTGCACACCGCCGCATGGGACAGCGGACTCTATGTTTACATCCCACGCGATGTGCAAGTGGACGGCGTAATGGAGATTATCCACTGGTTCGAGACGCCCGGTTTACACCTGCCCCACACTGTCATCGTGTGCGAGCCGGGTAGTGCAGCGAACATCGTGCAGTCGTTTTTCTCGCCTGAGGATGTCCCTGTGTTCGTGTTGGGCGCGGTGGAAGTGTTCAATCGGCCCAACAGCGCGCTGCGTCATACGCTGATGCAGCGGATGGGGCGCGCGAGCCTCTTTATCAGCAGTGTCGACTACGAGCAGGGGCGCGACTCGCGCGTACTGTCGCTGAATGTGGGGCTGGGGGCGCAGCTTGGACGCACGGTACTCCAGCATCTGCTGATAGAGCCGGGCGCGGAAGCGCGCCCGCTGGGGCTGTTCTTTGGCGACGGGAAGCAACATCTCGACTTCCGCACCCTCCAAGACCACCGCGTCGGACACACCGCCAGCGACCTGCTCTACAAGGGCGCGTTATACGATGAAGCCGTGTCGGTCTTTTCGGGGATGATTCGCGTGCATCCCAAGGCGCAGCACACCGACGCCTATCAGGCGAACCGCAACCTGCTGCTGAGCGATGCCGCGCGCGCGTATACCATCCCGAACTTGGAGATTGGCGCGAACGAAGTGCGCTGCACGCACGGCGCCACCGTCGGCCCCATCCAACCAGAGGAAGTGTTCTACCTCCGTTCACGCGGAATCGACCCTGCCGCTGCCGAGGCGCTGATCGTGATGGGGTTCTTCGAGGTCGTACTGCGCGAGATTAAGCCGAATGACCTGCGCCTGTCCATTCAAAAGCTGCTCGCGCAAAAGCTCAAGGGCGAAGCGCCACGCTACTTTATGGACCTTGCCGAGCTGGACGAGGAACTGGCGTCCGTGCACGCATAAGTCGCCCAGCCAATCCTCTGCGTGCCAACGCTCCACTCGGACACAAATGTCCCAGCCCTGCCTGTGGCACGGACATTCCTGTCCGTGCATCATCCTATGGCACGGACAATCTTGTCCGTGCCTTGTAGCGTCGGCGTCCCCGCCGACGAACTCGCGACGACAGGAAAGTCGTCGCACCTGTGCTTGTGGCACGGACAATCTTGTCCGTGCAGGAGAGGCGTCTGTGCTTGGACAAGAATGTCCAAGCCACGCTGTAGCGTCGGCGTCCCGCCGACGAGCAACGCTTGGACAAGAATGTCCAAGCCACGCTTG
>CALAMM010000044.1 GCA_937925775.1 uncultured Fimbriimonadales bacterium | reverse complement strand
TGTGGTTCCTACTTCGGGACCAGAGCGGGTTTTATTGCGTGTGCGCCAGTCGGCGTCCGCGCCGCGGCGTGGCGTGGTCTTCAACTGGCGCGCGACGCGCTGGTGGCAGTACGCAGGCGGTTTCGCGCTCGCCACAGCGTTTGTGTTCTGGAGTCAATCTAAAGAACCCACCGCAGACACCGATGTCTCGAATACAATCAACTTCACTTCTGTCTCTTCCCCAGTCTTCACCTATCCCCTCGCTCCCGATCCCGTTTCCGCTCACCGATTTTCTCCCATGTTTCCATACCGCCGTCCCTTGAATCCTATCGCTGAATCTGCACTTATGCCTACCGTCTCATACTCTCCTGACCCACTGCTGGGCTATCAACCTGTCAGCAGCTGGAGCGATGTGCCAGTGGAACCACGAATGGTCGAGACACGACGATAGGAGGTTGACGATAGGAGGTTAGGGAACATGGCGAAACGCTGGTCTCTGGTTTTGGGATTGGGTGTGTTGATAGGTGCCGCGATTACTTATGTGGCGGTGCAAGGTGGCGCGGTGGCGCAGGAGCGCGCGGTTGTTGCCTTCACACCGCAGGAACGCACCACGCTGACCAGTTTGGAGTCCGCCCTCACGCGCGTGGCGGAAACCGTGCAGCCAACAGTGGTACACATCCGCGCCAAACGACAGGTAGCAACTCTTCCCCGTGATGAGGGAGAAGGGTTCCAGTTCGATTTTGGACGCGGGTGGATTCAAATCCCGCGACCGCGCGTGGAGGGGCAAGGCTCAGGCGTGATTATTCGGAGCGATGGCTACATCGTGACGAATGACCATGTCGTTGGAGGCGCAAGCGATGTGGAGGTGACCTTTTACGACGGCACAAAGGCGAAGGGCGAGGTGCTGCGCGCTCCCAGCGCAGACATCGCCGTCATCAAGGTTGACCGCAAGAACCTGCCCGCCGCGGTACTGGGCGATTCCTCCACGGTCAAGCCCGGACAGATCGTGTTCGCAATCGGCAGTCCCTTCGGACTGGAAAACACGGTCACGATGGGGATTATCAGCGCGGTCGGGCGACGCGAGGTCATCCCGGGCGCAGGGCGCACCCGACTCTACACCGATTTGATTCAGACCGACGCCGCCATCAACTCAGGCAACTCAGGGGGTCCGTTGGTCAACTCGCGCGGCGAAGTGATTGGGATCAACACGGCGATTGTCGCAGGCGGGCTGACAGGCGGTAACGTCGGCATCGGCTTCGCCATCCCAATCAACCGCGTCAAGGCAGTTGTGCAACGGCTGCTGGATAAGGGCGTGTATCGGCGCGGCTATCTCGGTGTGGTGCCCACGGATATCCCAGCCGACCTGAAAGAGGAGCTGAAAGCCGAGCAGGGCGTGCTGGTTCGCTCCGTGGATCAGGACACGCCTGCCGCGCGCGCGGGCATCGAAGCAGGCGATGTGATTACCGAAGTGGATGGAACCCCCGTAAAGAACGAGAACCACTTCCGCGAAATGATTGCCGATAAGGGGCCCAACGCGAAGGTGCGCCTAAAGGTTCTGCGCGACGGGAAGCCCATGACACTTGAGGCGACGCTGGGCGTGCATCCCGACGACGCGGAGGATACCGAGAAGATAATTCCCAAACGCTTGCAGGCAGAGGGCGTGCTGGACAAACTGGGAATCTCAGTGGGTGAAGTGCCCAGCATCCTACTGCGCGAGTTGGGGAATGTGCAAGGTGTCTATGTGCGCAGTGTCGCGCCTAACAGCCCCCTTGCCGACGAGCTGGAAGCGGGCGATGTCATCGTGTCGGTCAATCGCACTCCTGTCCGAACCGTCGCGGAGCTGGAACGCGCCCTAAGTCAAATCCCTTCGGGACGCTTCGTGCAGATGCAAGTGCTGCGTCGGATGGGAGAGCGCACGATGCAAGTTCTGGTAATGTTTCGGATGCCCTGATGCGCGGAAGGGGTTGACATCCGCGCATCGGATGGGGTATATATAAGATGTCGTTAGGAGGACGACGCTTGTAGAGGGTAACATCGGCACGCTCTACGAAGCATCAGGGACACGGAGGTCCCATCCAGATTGGGCTAACCGCTTGCAGGTTAGCCCATTTTGTTATCGCGCTCCTGTACCGTAGAGCCGATCTCCAAAGTCGCCCAGCCCTGGCAGGATGAATTTTCGGTCATTTAGCCCTCGATCTAAAGAGGCAGCGACGATTTTCACTTGAGGGAATCGCTCATTCAGCAGTCGCACGCCCTCAGGCGCGGCGACTACACAGATATGCACGATGTCGCGTGCGCCTGCGTTGACCAATACTTCCAAAGCCTGCGCCGCCGAGCCGCCCGTCGCCAGCATCGGATCCAGAAGGAGCACGCGACTCTCGCCGATCGGGGGCAGCTTGCAGTAATACGCTCGCGCAATCGCGGTCTGCTCGTCGCGCTCCAGCCCGATGTAGCCCACGCGCACCTCAGTAAACAGCTCGGTAATCGCCTCCAACATCCCCAGCCCCGCGCGAAGGATCGGCACGGCGACAATCGGCTGCGCCAGTGAGTGTCCTTGCGTCGGCTCCAACGGGGTCTGCACAATATGTTCACGCAAGGGCAGGTCGCGTGTGGCTTCAATCGCCAGTAGCAGGGTCAGTTGGCGCGCCAGCGCACGAAACTGCGCGGGTTCCGTCGTCTCGTCGCGTAAGCGAGTCAAAATATGCTTCACCAGCGGATGATGCACCACTTCAATCTGCATCCCGTTCACCTCAGTCGATTGTACCTCCCGACGAACTCACTTACCAGTCGGACGCTCCATCCGAAACATCGCTTCGGGCGTGGCGCGTACATACCACGACTCACCCATCCTACCAATAAAGTCGGCGACGAGGTCGTCCACCACACCCTCTGGCTTGAGTAGCGACTCGGCAATGTGGAAGCAAAGCACTTCCCCAATCACATAGTTCGCTGCCACAGGCCCCGTGCCGTGCGGAACTATCTGAAACAGTCTGCACTCCATCGAGATAGGGCTTTCGGCGACGCGCGGCGGCTGCACATAGAGTGAGGGCGCACGGGTCAGCCCTACCGCCTCAAACTCGCACACGCCATACTCGTACTCAAACGAGGTCTGGTTCATTTTCTCCGCCAGCCAGTAGGGCGCGATGTTGATGACGAACTCGCCCGTCGCCTGCACATTGCGCAGGGTGTCTTTCGGGCGTCCGTCGCGGAAGTTCGTACAGGAGAACACTACCGACACAGGGTTCGCGCCTCCCGCGTTGAAAAAGCTGTACGGCGCGAGGTTCGTGCGACCGTCGGGGGCGCAAGTTCTAACCCAAGCGATTGGGCGCGGCGCAACGCAGCTAATCAGCAGCGCGTACGCTTCACGCACATCCATCTCCGAGGGAACAAGAGTTCGGGTAAGCATCGCGGAGATAAGATACCCTATACCGTATTCCTGTTCGTATGTATTGCGGGGTGTCTTGGCAAGGTGGGGAGCTTGCTGAGCGTTTCCCCATACAGCTGCTTGCGTGGCTTGGACATTCCTGTCCAAGCACGCTCTGTCGGCGAGACGCCGACGCTACGCGGGGGGTGCGTGTCGTCGGTGTGGGCAGTGGTGCTACGGCGGGTGCGACGACATTCCTGTCGTCGCAGGTTTTCTTGGCGGGGACGGCGGTGTTGCGACGCCAAGAATGGCGTCGCACCCTGTGGCTTGGACATTCTTGTCCAAGCACGCCCTGTCGGCGAGACGCCGACGCTAC
>CALAMM010000043.1 GCA_937925775.1 uncultured Fimbriimonadales bacterium | reverse complement strand
AGAAAGGCGTCGCACCCGCACGTTTGTGGCTTGGACATTCCTGTCCAAGCAGTTTTCGTCGGCGAGACGCCGACGCTACGCTGGGTTGCTCGTCGGCGGGGACAACGATGGTGCGACGCCACGAATGGCGTCGCACCGTTGGGGCTTAGTCTTTCTGGGTCTCGGCGGGCGGCGCAGCATCGGTTTGCGATTGTAAGCGCACCGCGCCCATGCGCTGCGCGATGGTCATCAGCTGCTGCGCCATCTCGCCGAGTTTGCCGTCGCCGAGTGCCTGCAAGCCCGACAGTGCGCCGTCCACTGCCATGCCCAGTCCCAAGCCTTTGGCGTACTGCTCGGTCATGCGGGCAAGCGTTTCGGGGTCGCCGAAGATGTTCATCGTGCCGCGGCTCATGAACTCGCCGATGGAGCGTGCCAGCTCGACCTGCACATCGCGCTGCGCCTCGATGCGGAGCTTTTCGAGTTCGTACTTGAGCGCGGCTTCGCTGTAGGTCTGGCGGTACTCCAGTGCTTGGCGTTCCACCTCCACGCGGGCGCGCTCGACCTCGACCTGCTCGCGGGCGATGTTCACATCGACCATCTTCACGGCGGTTTCGCCCTGTGCCTGCAGTTCGCGGGCTTTGGCTTCGGCTTGGGCGCGGGTGAGCGTCGCTTCGGCTTCCAGCTCGGCGGCTTGTTTCTGCGCTTCTGCCTTCTTCACCTCGGCGAACGCTGCGACCTGCACATCGGTCTCGCGCTTGATGCGTTCTTGCTCGATTTGCTGTTTGGCGGCGATGAGTTTGGCTTGCGCCTCGCGCTCGGCGGCAGCAAGCTGCTCGACGGTGATGATCTGCTGTTTGGCGCGTTCGCGTTCGGCTTGCGCTTCCAACGCCCGCTTTTCGGCTTCGGCGCGTTGGCGCTCGGCTTCCGCGACGGCAATCTCTTTTTCGCGTTGTGCAAGCTCTACCGCTTTCTCGCGGTCGATATCGGTTTTTTGCAGGTCTTGCTGTTTGAGCAGGAGCAATCGGTCGCGCTCGATAGCGGCGACGCGCACGGCTTGCTCTTGCTGGATTTGCGCCTCTTGCACTTGGCGTTCCTGCTCGATTCGGTAGGTGTCTGCCTCGCGCTTCTTCTCCGCCTGCACTTTAGCGATTTCAGCCTGCTGCGCCGCCTCGGCTTCGGCGCGTTGACGCTCCAGCTCCAGAATCTCCTTCTGAGTCTGGACATTTTTGAGCGTGATTTCGCGTCGGGCTTCTTGTTCGAGACGGTTGCGTTCCACCAGCGCGGCTTGTGTGATTTCGGTAATCTTGCGCTTGCCCTGCGCGTCGAAGATATTGTTGTCCGAGAGCAGCTCTTGCGAGGTCTGGTCTAAGCGCGAGATGGTCACCGACTCAAGGGTCAGCCCGTTCTGTTCGAGGTCGGAGCGCACAAGTTGTTGCACGCTGCTGGCGAAGGCATCGCGCTGGGCGTGGATTTCCACGAGGTCTTTCGTCGCCGCCACGCTGCGCAGCGCGGAGACAAGCTTCTCGAACACCAGTTGCGAGACCGACTGTGCATTCACTGACTTGTCGCCCAGCGAGCGCGCGGCGTTGAGTATCGCGTCCACTTCGGGTTGTACCTTGATGTAGAACTCGGCTTTCACATCCACACGCAGGTTATCGCGGGTAATCAGCGCGTCTGGTCCTTTACGCTCCACTTCAAGTTTCATGGTCTCCAGCGACACGGGCACGAGCGTATGCAGGTACGGAAACACCAGTGCGCCGCTGTCCAGCACCACACGCCGTCCCCCGAAGCCTGTGCGCACATACGCCATGTTCGCGGACGGGCGCACATAGAACTTGGAGATCATCAGGAAGATGAACCCGATGACCAGTAGCGCTGCGCCGACAACGGCGGAAACAAGCTGCTGAATGGGTCCCCAACCTGGAAAGAGGTTGCCCCCGAATCCCGCCAGCAGCATTAGCGCCAAGCCGATTAGAATGAACCAGCTATGCATCGTTTAACCTCCGTTGAGTGTATGTCCCCCGATGTGTTGGGTTTGCTGTGCTGAGGATTGTACCTCAGGCGAATGATCAGGGAGTTCCAGTGGGTTGCGCTCCACCCAGTAGAGGTGGGCGTGTTCGTCGTAGCGGGCGACGAGGATGGGGGTGTCGGCGGGGATAGTGGGTTCGCCAGGCGCGGCACGGCAGACGATGCGGTGCAGGTTGCCATAGCGGTCGCGCACATGAGCCACGCCGCCCTCGTGCGTAATCTCGTACACCGCGCGCCCCGTCGCACCCACGAGACCGTGTTTGTCGACGATAGGCGGCGCCTCGTCGCGTAGGATGCGGCGGATCGTTAGCCCTGCCGTGCGCCCTATCAGCGCCATGGAAACCAGCGCCACGATGCCCGACAGCGGCGCGTAGAGCGCGGGAACCTTGAGCAGCGGTGCGAAAATACCGTTGCTAATCAGTCCCACCGCGCCCCAGATCATCATCAGCAGCGGCACCGCCATCGAGAGGGGTAGCCCCATGCCGATGCCGAACAGGTTCAGGAACTTCAGCCAGAGCGGTTTCTCGGCATCGGCGTGGTGGTCGTGGCTGCTGTAGGGGGTTTTGACTATCTCGTGCTTGCCTGCGCCGTCGCTTGCTTCAGCGTGAGGGGCATGCGCGTCGGCTGGGTCGGCATGCGAGGCATCGCTGTGGGCGTCACCTGCCTCACCGTGCACGGTGTCCCCCTCGCTCGCTGCGTGGTCGCCATCTAAGTCGACAATCCCCGATAGCGCCAGCCCCAGCAGCAATAGCCCCCCCACTGCCAGCGGCAGGGCGAAGATAAAGTTCCACCACTCCAACAGCATCGCCAGTGACATCCCCGTCTCCCCCTCAATTATACTGCATGAAGTGCGAAAATTGCGCCCGAAAAAGGGGCAGGGAGATAGGGTATAATCCAAACGCTCCTACCAAAGGCGGAGGCTGAAATGCGAATCCTTTTGACGGGCTGTGCAGGGTTTATCGGAGCGAAAACCGCCGAAGTGCTTTTGAACGAAGGTCACCAAGTCGTCGGGTTCGACAACCTCAACGAGGCGTACGATCCAAAGCTCAAACACTGGCGACTGCGCCAGCTTCAGAACCACCCCAACTTTCGTTTTGTTCAGGTTGATATTAGCGAGTGGGAACCGACCAAGCGGGTTTTCGAGGAGCACCTGCCTTACGATGCAGTCATCAACCTTGCAGCACGGGCGGGCGTGCGCCAGAGCGTGGAGAACCCGTGGGTCTACATCGCGACGAACACAATAGGCGCGCTGAACCTGCTGGAGCTGTGCCGACTGCATGGAATCCACAAGTATGTGCTGGCGTCTACTTCCAGTCTTTACGGGAATAATGAGCGTCCTTTCCGCGAAGATTTGCCCACCGACCGTCCCCTCTCGCCGTATGCCTCGTCTAAAAAAGGTGCGGAGACGCTCTGCTACACTTACCACCACCTGTACGGGCTGGATATCACCGTGCTACGCTACTTCACCGTATACGGTCCAGCGGGGCGTCCCGATATGAGCATATTTCGCTTCATTCGCTGGATTGCGGAGGGCGAGCCGATCCAAGTGTTCGGCGACGGGTTGCAAGAACGCGATTTCACCTATGTGGACGATATTGCACAGGGCACGGTCGCCGCGCTGAAACCTCTGGGGTACGAGATTATCAATCTCGGTGGTGACCGTCCCGTGTCGCTGAAGTGGATTATTGAGACCATCGAGAAGTTGGTGGGCAAGAAAGCGATCTGGCATACTGCGCCGATGCATCCCGCCGATGTGAAAGCCACCTGGGCAGACATCACGAAGGCGCGTACCCTGCTGGGCTGGGAGCCGCAGGTCAGCCTCGAGGAGGGATTGCGCCGCAGCGTGGCGTGGTATCTCGAAAACCGCGACTGGGCGAAAGAGGTGAAGCTGCCGTGAGGCGGGATGTGCAGCGAGTCGGTGTGGTGGGGCTGGGCTATGTGGGGCTGCCATTGGCAGTCGCCTTCGCGAAACACCTGCCGACGATTGGCTACGATGTGGACGAGACGCGCGTGAAAGAACTTCAGGAAGGTTATGACCGAAATGGCGAGACGCCCAAATCGGAGCTGCGCAACCCGAACTTGCTGTTCACCACCGACCCTACGCACCTGCGCGACGCTGATGTAATTATCATCACTGTGCCCACACCCGTCGACAAAGCCAAACGCCCCGACCTGCGCTACCTGATGGAAGCCAGCCGCACGGTAGGACAGCACATGAAGCGCGGTGCGATTGTGGTCTACGAGTCAACGGTCTATCCCGGCTGCACGGAAGAGGATTGCGCCCCTGTGCTGGAGCAAGCGTCGGGCATGCAGGCGGGCGTAGACTTCAAACTCGGCTACTCGCCCGAGCGCATCAACCCCGGAGATGCCGAGCATACGCTGGAGACTATCGTCAAGGTCGTCGCAGGGCAGGATGAGGAGACGACCGAAATCTTGGCAGAGCTGTACGGGCTGGTGGTCAAGGCAGGCATCCACAAAGCCCCCAACATCCGCACCGCCGAAGCCGCGAAAGTCATCGAAAACACGCAACGCGACCTGAACATCGCCCTGATGAACGAACTTGCGATGCTGTTCCACCAGCTCGGCTTGAACACGCGCGATGTGCTGGCTGCCGCGCGCACCAAGTGGAACTTCCTACCGTTTGAACCTGGGCTGGTCGGTGGACACTGCATCCCAGTAGATCCGTACTACCTGACACACAAAGCTCAGGAAGTCGGCTTCCACCCTGAAGTTATCCTCGCCGGGCGGCGCATAAACGATATGATGGGCATCTATGTCGCTAAAGAGACCGTGAAGCTGCTCATCCACGCAGGGCGCCCCGTGCGGAACGCCCAAGTGCTGATACTGGGGCTGACCTTCAAGGAAAATGTGCCCGACATTCGCGACACGCGCGTCAAGGAACTCGTTACAGAACTTCAGAGTTTCGGCTGTCATGTGGA
>CALAMM010000042.1 GCA_937925775.1 uncultured Fimbriimonadales bacterium | reverse complement strand
CTGCGTTTCGCCAGCGTGCGTGCAGCGTATCTGCTCACTTTTGGCATGACCTTCACCATGGGCGTACTCACCTTCGCTTTGCCTGTGTTGTTGGCGCAGGCAGGCTACGATGCGGCATATCGCGGGCGTCTGTTCGGCTTGCTTGCGCTGGTGTCGATCGTGCTGATGGCGGCGCTTCGTCGCGCAGGGCTACTCGGCGGTGCGCTGAACCGCGCGCAGCTCGGCGCCGCGTTCCTGAGCGCAGGGGCGTTGGGGCTGAGCGTATTCACCGTTCCCACAGGGATGTGGGGCGTGGTCGTTCTCTACGGAATCGGCTTTGGGCTTACTTTTCCTGCCGTGCATCTAACCGCGTTTGAAGGTGCGCCCGACACGATGCGTGGCGTGAGCCTCGCACTGCTGCACGCCGTCTACTCGCTCGGCTATGTGCTGGGGCCAGCAGCTGCAGGGCTGGTGGGCGCGTCCGCCGCCGGCTACGCAGGCGCGCTGGTGGGCGCATGCGCCCTACTATGCGCACTTGCGCACAAACGATAAGGAAGGAGTCTGCTCCGCACGCGGGGAATCTAACGATTACTATGCCCTACTTACCTCAAGCTGTGGAACGCGCCGATCGCTACAAGGTCAAGGTCGACGAATATGTGCATTATCGGCGCGAAGGGTATCTGCTGGTTCGGGGGCTTGTGCCCGCGGCAGATGTCGCGCGCCTGTACGAATGGGCGGTCGCCCGCTGGGAAGGGAAGCCGCTGTCGAAGGAGGCGCAGAAAACCCCCGATGCCGAGATGGCGCGCGGCACGCGCGTTCATCAACTGCACTGGGTAGACCCCGTCGCCGAGTGGGGACTGCTCCACCCGCGCGTCCTCGATGTGCTGGAGGCACTTATCGGACCCGATGTGCTGGCATTACAGACGATGCTGTTTCACAATCCGCCCGGTACAGGGGGTCAAGGCTGGCATCAGGATTCGTACTACATCACGACCTACCCCGACACCCTGATTGGCGCGTGGCTTGCATTAGAACCTGCCGACGAAGCGAACGGCTGCCTGTGGGTAGTGCCCCGCTCGCACTGTGAGCCGATTTATCCGCCGCACAACAACACCTACGCCCATGTCCACGCCGCAAACGCCTTTGAAGACTTGCACGAGGTGGAAAATGTGAGCCACTTAGACGACGCGGTGAACACACTGACACAGGTCGTGCGCAAGTACCCGCCGCCGATTCCTGTGCCGATGGCGCCGGGCGATGTGCTGTTCTTTGACGGACACCTCCTGCACCGTTCGTACCCCAATCGGACAACGGATCGGTGGCGCAGGTCGTTTGTGTGCCACTACTGCAGTGCGCGGTCGTGGGTTCCCTGGAATCACGGCGCACCCTATGAAGGCGACAGCGCGAACTATCTGCACATTCTGGCGCGTGGCAGCACGCACCTGCCCTACGCGACGCCTCGATTCGGGACGCCAGTAGATTTATACCAACCCTCGCCTCACGACGCTGCGCCTCCGCGCATGATGGGAGACGCGGAAGGGAATATGGGAATGGGCTAACGGGACACGGCATATGCCCTTAGAAAAAATCGATGGGCGCGAGGCACGGCTTGCGCTCTGGGAACAGCATCTCCAGTGTGTCGGCAAGCGATTCGGGCGCGTTCAGGATGTGACGGGCGCGTAGCTCCGCCACGCTCATAGTTCCCAAAGCGAGCATGGCGAGGCTGGTGGGTGTGAGGCTTAGAACAGGCGCGTCGGGCAACGCCGCCCCCACTTTCAAAAGCCCCTCGTCCGCGCCGATGCCCGTCATTTCGTCGTTGCCCTTGAGTATCCGATCGCGCACGCGCAGGTTGAACGGTTGAAACCCCTCTGGCACGGGCATCCCCTCCAGCAACGCCCGCAGTAGCGTGGGCGCATGCACAGGGCGCGCCATAAAGTTCGGCAAGACTTGAATTGTGTAAAACGGCTGGCTCGGCTCGGTAGGGGGCGCGCTCCAGCCCAGTAGCCCCAGCGAGGCGACCTCCGCCACAGGCAGTTGGAACTCCACTTGCTGCACCGATTCCTCGTTCGCGCTCAGCCAGCCCAGAATCGCGCGGCGCGCCCGCTCATTGCTCCACACCATCTCCCGCACACGCAGCGTCCAGCCTGAATCGAGGAAGTCGTAAAACAGGTAGCCCGTTATTTGCCCGCCCTGCTCATACACCCACAGGTTGGGCAGGTTCCAGAACAGGTACTCCCAACGGCGTTCGTCGCGGACGAGGCTACCCGTGCGCGGCGGTTTGCACTGCGTGTGCAAGCGCTTCACCGCCTCATAGTCGGCGGTGCTTGCTTTGCGCAGCGATTCGCCATCAAAACGGGGCAACTGCTTAGGCGAGAGGCGGACATGGGCAATCCCACCGACCGTCTCCCAACCGAGTTTGCGGTAGAACTCGTGATTGAACGCCTGGAGGATAGCGAGCGACGCACCCTCGCGGTACAGACTCCGCAACACCTGACGCAGCAACTCCGACGCGAAGCCCCGACGCCGATAGTCAGGCAAGGTCGCTACCCCTGCAATCCCGTAAAACGGCACACGCCGCGTCCCAATCCACATCGTGAGCGGAACCGCCGTGAGGATCGAAACCAGCGTCTGACCACCCCGCTCGCTAAGCCACAAACCCCACCGCTGATTCACCTCAAAATAGGGATCGTCATAAAAGTACCGCCGCGCTGTACTCATATCGAGACCGAACCCCGCACACAGAACGCGCAGGAACCACTCGGACTCGTCGGGCGCAACCCGCCGCGCTTCAGTTTCCGCTCGCCACCACAGCATCGAACTATCCAAAGACAACGCCACATTAGAGCCGTTCCACAAACAAACTGGAACTGGCTCCAGTATAGTACCAGATTGAGGGGCATCGTGGTGCAGTCTGCCTGAAGATATTCAGGCAAAGACGCCGCCCTGCGGTATCCCCGTCGGGGTATAATCGCCCGCGTATGACCACATTTTCGCGCGAAGCGATTGCCGATTTAGACCAGCGCTATGTGTTGCCCGTGTATCGGCGTCAGCCCGTGCTGTTTGTGCGCGGCGCGGGCGCACGGCTCTACGACGAGCAGGGCAACGCTTACCTCGACTTTCTGGCGGGCATCGCCGTCTGCAATGTGGGACACTGCCATCCGCACCTGGTGGAGCGGCTCTGCGAGCAAGCCCATACCCTGATGCACACGAGCAACTTCTTCCTGACCGCGCCGCAGGCGCGCCTCGCGCAGCGATTGTGCGCCCTATCAGGCATGGAGAAGGTGTTCTTCTGCAACAGTGGCGCGGAAGCGTGCGAGATGGGCATCAAAATCGCTCGCAAGTTCGCCAACGCCGTCAAAAAGACGCCTGACTACGAAATCCTGACGCTGGAGGGCAGTTTTCACGGGCGCACGATGGGCGCACTCTCCGCGACGATGCAGCCCAAGTATCAAGACCCTTTCAAGCCCCTGTTGCCGGGCTTCCGCGCCCTGCCACGCGACGACATTAGTGCGCTGCGCAACGCCTTCAGCGATCGCACCGCGGCGATCCTGCTGGAGCCGATTCAGGGCGAGGGCGGGATCTACCCCCTCAGCGAGGAGTACCTCCAGGAGGCGCGTCGGCTGTGCGACCGCTACAACGCGCTGCTGATTGTGGACGAGGTGCAGGCGGGGTTTGGGCGCACGGGCAAGTGGTTCGCCTA
>CALAMM010000041.1 GCA_937925775.1 uncultured Fimbriimonadales bacterium | reverse complement strand
TAGTTTTTCCTGCTGATTTGGAGCGGGCGAGGCACCTCACTCCTCACAACATCTGGAATCTCCGCAAATGGGCACACCATCGCCCGCGAAAACCCGACAGTCGTTGGGCGCCCATCGAGAGTTCTAACCACACCCGAACGACATGCCGCAGTTATAGCACTGGTAGCACGCCCCAGAGCGCACCATAATCATGCCGCAGCTGGGGCAGGGCGGCGCGTCCTGCTGCAGCCTTACGAGTTTCGACCAGTCCGTGGTCTTCGCGCCCTGCCCTTGAGGGAAGTCGGTCTCACCCACGCCGCCCTGCACCCCCGTTGGCTCTGGCAGCGTCATCTCCGCACCGTTCTCGTGCAGCGTTTCGGGGGGCTTCGGTTGCTGCTGTAGGAACTTCATCGCCAGCCAGCGGAAGATGTAGTCTACGATGGAGGTCGCGACGGGAATCTGCGGATTGTTCGTGAAGCCGCTGGGCTGGAAACGCGTGTAGGAGAATTTTTCCACCAGCTTCTCCAGCGGCACACCGTATTGCAAGGCAAGCGAGATGGCGGTCGCGAAGGCGTCCATCAGCCCCGAAATCACTGACCCCTCCTTCGCCATCGTGAGGAAAATTTCGCCGGGCGTACCGTCCTCGTACATGCCCACCGTGATGTAGCCCTCGTGTCCTGCCACGCTGAACTTGTGTGTGATGCTCTTGCGCTCGTCGGGCAGGCGTCGGCGCACGAGGCGCTCGCCCTCCACTTGCGCCTGCTCCTCAGGCTTCTTAGTGGAGAGCGGTTGCGTGCGCTTGCTGCCGTCGCGGTAAATCGCGATTGCTTTCAGCCCCAGCTTCCACGCCTCTAAATAGATTTGCTCGATATCTTCAGGCGTGGCGTCGTTGGGGACATTCACGGTTTTCGATATTGCCCCTGAAAGGAACGGCTGTACCGCCGCCATCATCTTCACATGCGCCATCGGGGCGAGGCTGCGCACGCCTTTGGCGGGGCGGAACGCGCAGTCAAACACGGGCAGATGTTCGGGCTTCAGGTACGGCGCGCCCTCAATCGTATCATTCTCGTCGATGTAACGCGTGATGGCTTCAATCTCCTCGCTGTTGTAGCCCAGTTGCTGCAACGCGAGTGGTACGGTGGTGTTCACAATCTTCAGTACACCCCCGCCCACGAGCGCTTTATACTTCACCAGCGCAATATCTGGCTCTATTCCAGTGGTGTCACAATCGAGCATAAATGATATGGTTCCAGTCGGGGCAAGTACCGTCACTTGCGCGTTCCGATAGCCATATTGCTCGCCCAGTTGGCGGGTCTCCTGCCACACGGCGCGGGCGGCGTTCATCAGGGCGGGGGGCGCATACTCCGCCTGAATGTCGTTCAGCGCGTCGGCGTGCATGCGCATCACTTCCAGCATCGGCGCGCGGTTCAGCTCGAACGCGGGGAACGGGCCGCCGCAGTCGCGCGCAATAATCGCCGACTGCCGATACGCCTCGCCGTGCATCAGGGCGGTAATCGCGGCGGCGTAGGCGCGCCCCGCGTCGCTGTCGTAGGGCAATCCCAGCGACATCAGCAGCGCACCTAAGTTCGCATAGCCCAACCCCAACGGGCGGAAGTTGTGGCTGTTATCGGCGATTTTCTCGGTCGGATACGCCGAGTTGTCCACAATAATCTCCTGCGCGGTGATGAAAATCCGCACGGCGGCGCGGAAGGCATCGATGTCGAAGTCGCCGTTGGGCAGTCTGAACTTTAGCAAGTTTATACTGGCAAGATTACACGATGTATCATTGAGAAAGACGAATTCACTACAAGGGTTGCTTGCCTCAATTTGCCCGCTATTTTTCACTGTATGCCACTTGTTGGTGGTGTCGTGGAACTGCAAGCCGGGATCGCCGCACACCCAGGCGGCTTCTGCGATTTTGCGGAACAGGTCGCGGGCGCGGTAAGTGCCTAATACTTCGCCCGTGGTGCGGGCAGTGGTGTGCCACTCGCGGTCTTCCTCCACTGCGCGCATAAACTCGTCGGTGACGCGCACGCTGTGGTTCGCGTTCTGGAAGTAGACTGAGTCGTAGGCTCCACCGGGCACATTGAAGCCGGGGTCATAGCCCGCCTCAATCAGCGCCCATGCTTTTTTCTCCTCGTTTGCTTTGCACTCGATGAACTCCACGATGTCGGGGTGGTCGATGTTCAGGATCACCATCTTGGCGGCGCGTCGGGTCTTGCCGCCGCTCTTAATCACCCCCGCAAAGGCATCGAACCCGCGCATAAACGACACGGGACCCGACGCGTGCCCCCCGCCCGACAGGTACTCCTGCGAGCCGCGCAGCTTGGAAAGGTTCGAACCCGACCCCGAGCCGAACTTGAAAATCATCCCCTCGGTTTTGGCGAGATCGAGGATGGATTCCATCGCATCTTCTACTGATACAATAAAACATGCCGAACACTGACTCCGAGGCTCGATCCCGACATTGAACCAGACGGGGCTGTTGAACGCGCCGTACTGGTGCAGTAGCAGGTACTTGAGTTCGTCGCGGAAGGCGTCGGCGTCGGCGGGTGTGGCGAAGTAGTTCAGCTGGCGTCCCCACTCGGTGAGGGTGTCCACCACGCGCACGATGACTTGCCGCACGCTGGTTTCGCGTTCGGGCGCGCCCAGTTGCCCGCGGAAGTATTTGGAGACGACCACATTCGTGGCGAGTTGGCTCCAGAAGTCGGGCACTTCCACATCGTTCTGCTCGAACACTACGCGCCCGCGCTCGTCGGTGATGACCGCCGTGCGCCGCTCCCACTCCACCTCATCGAACGGGTCGATCCCCGGCTTGGTGAAGCGGCGTTCAATCGTCAGCCCTTTGCCGGTGTTGATAGTATCAAACTTCTCGCGGGAGATGTAGCCGTAGCGCATCGCCGTGCCGCTGGGCTTGGGGCGGGTGGAATCGCGCGTCTCGACCACCGCGCCGTCGGTCAGCACGCCTGACTCCAAAACGCCTTCCTGTGGGTTCATACCTGCCTCCTTGAGATTCCTCGCTTCGCTCGGAATGACAAGATTTTTTCAGAGGCAAAGCCTATTTTTTTCAGCAGGCAAAGCCTGTCATTCCGAGCGAAGCGAGGAATCTCTAAACTATCCTCCCTCTACGCGAGCGCGTTTTTGTTGACGGGTAAGCATCTGCACCACGCGACTGAACTGCTGCGGGTCTTCGAACTCTTCATAGACTGAGGCGAAGCGCACATAGGCGACGGGGTCGAGCTGCAGCAGCTTATCCATCACCATGCGCCCGATTTCCGTGCTGCTGATTTCCGACTCGTCGCGGTTCTGAATCTCCTGCTCGATTTCGTCGACGGCTTTCTCCAGCACATCCATGCTAATGGGGCGCTTGCGACAGGCGACCACCATCCCTTGCAAGATTTTGTTGCGGTCGAACGGCTCGCGTCGCCCATCTTTTTTGACGACCATCAGGGGGCGTTCCTCGTAGCGTTCGAAGGTGGTGTAGCGTTTGCCGCATTTGAGGCATTCGCGTCGTCGTCGGATGACCGCGCCGCCCTGTGAGGGGCGCGAATCCACCACATGGTCTTCATCCACACCGCAGTAAGGGCATCGCATGGTCTCGCCTCACTCTGCCACATAGTGGAAGGGCACTGCAACAGCCCCTACATCTTGTGGCTGCTATATTATAGCATATAGGAGCGGGTTTGTCAAGGGGGCTGAGTGCGCCTCAAAGCCTTCTGTAAAGTCTCCATCACGAACTGGGCGCGCGCTTGCCAGCGGCGCGGGATACTGCGCCCGCCCCCTGGCAAAACCGGCGCAATTACTTGCACTTGCGTCTGACGCGCAGCCGCCTGCACTGCACGCCGCTGCCGAAACGACAGAACAGGCGTAATATAAACGGTTGGCGTCAGTCGCCCCAGCGCAACCGTGAGGTAATAGGGTGTGCCTACCTCAGGAACAAAGGGCGCATGACTAAGACGATTATTTGCATTCGCGACTCAGCAACTGTTGATAGGCGCGGAGCGTTTCCTGGGCGACCCGTCCCCAGCTGTAGTGTTTCAGTAGAAACTGGCGTTGTGCGTCGGGGTCATGCGCCGACTCCCAAGCGTCCAGGATGGCAGTGCGAATAGAGGCGACGGAGCGCGGGTTGGGGTAGCGTGCGAAGTGCTGAAAGTATTCGGGTGCGCCTCCGTAGGGGGTGACCACGACGCGCGCGCCAGCCACACCTGCTTCCAAAGCCGCCAAGCTGGGCGTCTCCAAAAGCGACGGCAGTGCAAACACCCGACACGCGGCGTAGGCGCTCGCCAGTAGGGGGCTATCGTATGGCAGAGCATGGAGAAACCGCACATTCGTGTCCGCCGCGCGCTGACAACGCGCGAGATATTTACGGGCGATGCACTCGCCCATAATCACCAGCGGAATGCCCGTGCCGCGCAACGCCTCCACTAAGCGCAACTGATTCTTACGGCGTTCAATGCGCCCTACGCACAGCACAAAGTCGCCCTGAAGCCCGAACCCCTCTCGAAACAGGCGCGGGTCGCCCTCGGCAAAACGCAGGTCAACGCCGTTTGGAACCACCCAGAGGGGGCGCGAGACCCCAAAGTAGCGCTGCACGAACTCCGCCTCGACCCGCGTGTTCGGTAAAAGCGCGTCTACCGACGCCAACAGTTGGCGCAGTTCACGATACGAGCGACTGAGCCGCCCCCATGCGGGCGCAGTGGCAGCATGCGCACGCTTGAGCGGCGTGGAGATATCTTTGAAGAAAATCGGCGACGCGACCACCGGGATTCCACACTGGCGAAACGCCTCTACAACTGCCTGATACTCCGAATACAGACCGAACACATGGAGCAGGTCGTAAGAAGTGTGCCGCGCGTCCTCAATAAAATCCACGGTCAGCCCCAAGCGACGAAGCGCATCAGCGGTCTGGATTGCCTGTATCTGTGCGCCGCTGAACCAACGGTTCGTGTGGAACTGCCGCAGAAACGCAATGCGCATCGCCGTGATTAGGGCAACTGAGCCTCAAGCCGAGAGTTTTGCTGCAGCAACAGGCGCGCCGCTTCCAGCACCTCCTCGCTCTGAATCACTTCCATACCCGCATGCGTCTCCGCGAAACGCGCGGTGGCGCAGCCGTTCAGAGCGAACTTATCAATGATAATATGCTTTTCTCCGACGGGGCCATACCGCCGCGCAGGAGTCGCCCCGTACAGACCGACGACGGGCGTCCCGACGGCGGCGGCTAAATGCGCGGGTCCCGTGTCGCCGCTAATCAGTGCATCCAGCCCGCCAATCGCCACAATCAGCTCATCCAGCGAGAGTTTGCCCGTGAGCGTGAGCGGCTCGGTATGCATCGCGAGACGAATCGAATCGGCTAACGGGACATCACCCGCGCCGCCCAGCAGCACGATACGCACCCCTTCCTGCTGCAAGGCATCGGCGACCTGCGCGTACCGTTCGGGGAGCCACTGGCGTTCGGGGGAACTGGCGCCTGGATTAATTCCCACCAGCGGACGCTCGCCGTTCCAGCCTGCCTGAGCAAGCTTTTCGGGCAAACTTTGATACGCCTTCGGGTCGGGAAAGAGCTCCAGTCGCCAGTCGCTGGTCTCACAGCCGAGCAACTCCACCACTTTGCGAAAATGGTCGTTCATATCGTGCGCGTCAGGGTCCCAATCGACGCTGGCAGTGAGCAACCTGCCAAACAGTTTTTTGCGCACGCCGTAGCGTTCAGGGATTCGCGCCAGAAAGGTATGGAGCGTTTTCTCGTCGCTGCGGTCGAGGATTACCGCACGGTCGAACTTGCCTTTGTAGAGATTCCAGATACTCCGTAGTTTCCCGCGCAGCCCCCGGGGGCGAATGCGCACCCACACCTCGTCGACATAGGGACAATAGCGCAGCAGGGAGTGTCCACGTTCGCCCGCTTCAATCGTAATATGCGCTTCGGGGAATCGTCGGCGGAGCGCCCGAAGCGCGGGAATCGTATACACGATGTCGCCAATCCCTGTGCGTGCAAACACGAATATCCGTTCGCGTTTCCTTCTCACAATTTGCCCTCGCGCAAATTGAGTGTACCTTATAGAGAGGACGCGTGGGATTGTTCAACGCAACGGGATTGCCCCGACACATCCCTGCGCTGAATCGGCACGCCGCAACGCAATCAGACAGTAACTGCTGTTTCGGTTGCCCGTGAATAGCAGCCATGGCAGGTACTCTGAACTGGAAAGCATCGCCGACTCACCCAACTCCACTCGATTATAGGGGTTTTCCGCCGTGACGGCACGAAAGAGCGCCTGATGCTGGGTTGCGTTGCCCGTGTCGCGCTGGGCGAGGATATACACATAAGTCGCGCGTCGGTCAGTACGCCGCGCGAATCCGAGAGTCGCGCGCGCAAGGGTGTCCTCTCCAAAGACACGCTGAGGGTAGTGGGGAAGATTGACGCCCGTGCGCGCTTGAAACGCCAGCAGAGCACCGGAGCGTGTGACCACTGCACCCACCTCGTTCAACGGCGAGGCAGCGATGGGTGATACGATATCTTCGTTGAGCGTACGCTTCCACAACACATTCAGCTGGTTCGGGTTGATACAGAGAATCTCGCGGTTTCCAGCGCGTGCGAGCAGGGCGCGTCCGAAGGGCGTCGGCGCGAGGCTATGCAGGGGCTGCGTGGATATACGGCGCGCCGTGCGCAGACTGCCCGTGAGCGCGTCGTATTGCAACACCCATCCATTATTCGTGCCGATATAAAAAGCGCGCCCGATGCAGGTCAGGTTCGTCGAAAACACGCCGTAGAGAGCGGGGAGGGGCGCACTTTGCCCCACGCGCACGCCGTCTTCGCGAATCGCATAGAGTCGGTTGTCGCTACCCGCTACATAGACTCGCCCGTTGAACACCAGCGGCTCGAGATCCAGACGCGGCGCGACACCTGAAGGGAACACGACCACACTGAACGGATCGCTGCTCGTGTCGTTGAGCCGCACCCGCTCTAAGTCGACCCGGATGAGCTGGTTGCCGCGCCCCGTGAACCAACCAGAACCGAGCGCGACGCTGAATCCCGTCGGCGTGAAACTACGCAGGGTACGCCCGTAGACGAGGCGTTCGTTGCCCAGTCCGCCGCCCTGAGTGCTTTCTACGGAGTCGCGCGTGAGAAAAATCACGGTGTTGTTCGTGGCGTCGGTCCCCATCCAAAAGAGTCGCCCCTGATAGACCACTGGCGCGACAAGCTGAACCTGGTTGGCATAACACCACGCGCGGCTGGAAACCCACGCCCCGCGCGCCACGCCCGCAGTGAACTCGCCCAGCACCTGCGGCGCAGAACTATTGCTGGGGGACGCTGTGAGCGAAGCCCATGCGCCGTCTGTGGGGAGCGCGCTACTCGGTGGGGTCATCCTCAGCAGGTAAAGCATGTCGCCCCCCGGAGACAGAAGGCTGCCCGCGCCGCTAATCTGCTGACTTCCCGAAACCTGACCGTTCCCCGAAGCGTTCTCAAACAGCGCGACCGACCACAACGGGGTATTTTCAAGTTCGTACTGAGCCAGTCCAAAACTGAGGTTATCCCAACCGTTCCCGTCATTGATGACGCGCACGCGGAACACTGCGCCTTCACCCTGAGGTACAGATTGACCCGCGGGCGATTCCAGCTGCCACCGCCATCGAATCACCTGTCCCACCCTCACCTGCGATTCACGTGAAAGCGCGGTCAGGTTGCCGTTGACAGTCGCGGAGGCGCGCAGCTGAAAAGTGGTTCCCGCCCAGAGCATCCCGTTGGGTGTGCGCGGCGCGCCTGAAGATACATCGGCGCACGCAATCGCAAAAACTCCCAAAGCTCCCCACAAAACGCCCCTCAATCGTGTCATCGGTCGTATTCCTCCCGATGGGGACTTTCCACAACAGGGAGCGATACAAGCAGGTAAAATCGGCGAGGCAGGAATTACGGGGCGTCGATAGGCAGCGCGAAACAGCCTCGTGATGCGGTTCGAAACTGCCTGCGCGTAGAACGCTTCGCCCTGCAGCACGACGCCCCGAACTCAGGGATTCATCTGTTTAGCCTGTAGCAACTTTCGTGCCAAACCCGACGCCCAGCAAAAAACGGCGCTCCGGGACTAAAGTCAAGGGACCTGGAGGCTGTTCGAAAAACGCTTCGAGTTGGTGGAGATTCCTCGCCTTCGGCTCGGAATGACAGGGGTTGCGCTCCGAGTGTCCCTTGTCATGCCGAGCGGAGCGAGGCATCTCAAACACTGACGCCCCCGATTTTTCGAACACCCTC
>CALAMM010000040.1 GCA_937925775.1 uncultured Fimbriimonadales bacterium | reverse complement strand
GAGGGCAATCGGTTCATTATCGCCCCTTCAGAGAATCAGCATAGCATCCCCGAAGCTCAAAAATCGGTACCGCTCGCGCACGGCTTCTTGATAGGCTCGCATCACGAACTCGTGCCCCGCGAATGCGCTCACCAGCACCAGCATCGTCGTGCGCGGCATGTGGAAGTTGGTGATGAGGGCGTCGACGACTTTGAACTCGTAGCCTGGGGTGATGTAGAGGCGCGTCTCCGCGGAACCTGCCTGCACCCTGTGTCGACCAACTGCCGCGCTTTCCAAGGTGCGGACGCTGGTCGTGCCGACCGCGACAATCCGTCCCTGCGCCGCGTTGATGGCGGCAGCCACTTCAGGAGTGATGGTGTACCACTCCCCGTGCATCTTGTGCTGCTCTACCTGTGCGGTTTTGAGTGGGCGAAAGGTGTCGAGGCTCACATGGAGCGTGATGGAGACGATTTGTACCCCCTGCGCCCTCAGCTGTTCGAGCAAGGCGGGGGTGAAATGCAGTCCTGCGGTAGGCGCGGCAGCGGAGCCGGGCTGATGCGCGTACACTGTCTGATACCGTTCGGGGTCTGTCAGCTGCTTATGGATGTAGGGGGGTAGTGGAACCTGACCGAGTCGGGGGAGGAGCTGTTCGGGCGGTTCGTCACTAACCAGCCGCACTACGCGCAGCCCGCCCTCCAACCTACCCTCCACCACCACCTCCAGCGCGTCGCTAACCCACACGCGACTGCCTTCAGGCAGACGCCTACCTGGCTTTACCAGCGCGTGCCAGCGTCCGTCGGCAAGCGGATGGAGCAGCAACACCTCCGCCCGACCCCCTGTCGGCTTGCGCCCCACCAGACGCCACGCGGAGACGCGCGTATCGTTCAGCACCAGCACATCGCCTGCCCGCAGGTACTCTGGTAAGTTGTAGAACCGCCGATGCTCGATTGCCTGCGTGTCGCGATGGAGCACCATCAGGCGCGAGTGGTCGCGCGGCTCTATGGGTTCCTGCGCAATCAGTTCCTCAGGAAGCGTGTAGTCAAACAGGCTCGCGTCCATCGTCAGCGTGTCCGCCCCATTAGCCATGCCCAGAAAGTAAGCACTAAGGTGAGGATAATGCTAATCAGGATGCTCGTCCCCAGAGGAAAGTAGAAATGGAACCCATCCCGATGAATTGCGATATCGCCTGGCATGCGCCAGCTGCGCACCCCAAGCCGCTCCAGACCGATTAGGAGCAGCCCTACCAAAATGAGGAACGCGCCCAACCCCAGCAACACTTTGCCTACCGCGCTCATCGGGGAAATTGTACCCATTAGACGCGAGTAGCCCTGGCGCACGGTTCGGTATGATTCTTCTGAGGAGACGCTTAGCCTATGTTCACAGGTATTATTGAGGCAGTGGGCACTGTGGAATCGATTCAACCCCATCCTCATGGGGGTGCGCGGATTGCCGTGCGCGCGTTCCCGATGGCGGTCGGTGAGAGCCTTGCGATTAACGGCGTCTGCCTGACGGTGCAGCAGGTGGAGGGCGATTTGCTATATTTCGATGCGGTTCCCGAAACCCTGCGTCGCACCAACTTGGGTATGCTGCGGGCGGGCGACGCGGTGAACCTCGAACGCCCCCTCACCCCCGAAAGCCGCTTGGGCGGGCACTTCGTGCAGGGGCATGTGGACACGACGGCACGCCTGAGCGAGATTCGTGAGGAAGGCAACGCGCGCGTGCTCCGCTTCCAACTGGACGATGCCTCCTATATGCGCTACATCGTGCCCAAAGGCTCCATCGCGGTCGACGGGATTAGCCTCACGGTGGTCGATGTCGGCGCAGACTGGTTCACGGTCTGGATTATTCCTCACACTTGGGCGGTCACGAACCTCTCGCGGCGTCAGGTGGGGGAGCGTGTGAACATCGAGACGGATATCTTGGCGCGCTATGTGGAGCGGTTGCTTGAGGCGCGCTCGTAGCGTGCGGAGTTCGGCGGCGACTATCGGCGTTGCCGTCTCAGGTAGGTTTCCAGCAGGAGCGCTGCGGCGAGGGCGTCTACATGCTGTTTATGTTTGGCGCGTCGTGGCTCGCTCTCGCGCAAGCGTCGCTCCGCTTCTAAAGTGGTCAGCCGCTCGTCCAGCAGTTCCACGGGGACGCCCAGCCGCTGGCGGAGTTGCTCGGCGAACGCCGCCGCTGCTTGCACTCGCTCGCCCGCCTCGCCCCACATCAGGTACGGCGCGCCGACCACCACCTGCTCGACGCCCTCCTGCTGGAGCCAGCGCACGATTTGCTCAATATCGTTGGGCAACACAGCTGCTGGGAACGCGATGCCGATTTCCGTGTTCGCGACGGCGACGCCCACGCGCTTCGCGCCATAGTCCAGCGCAGCGACCCGCATCTACACCTCCCAGTCCAACACTATCTTGCCCGACTGACCCGACGCCATTAGTTCAAAGGCGTGTTCATACTCATACCAGGGTAGCACATGCGTAATCGCGGGGCGCACATCGAGCTTGCCCGAATGGAGCAGGTTCTGCATCATCTCCCAAGTTTGGAACAGCTGCCTGCCGAGAATAGCGTGAACCGTCACCCCTTTGAAAATCAGCGCGTTCAGATCCAGCAACACAGGTTGCGCGAACAGCCCCAGCAGGCTAACCTCGCCGCCGGGGCGAACCGCCTGCGTAATCAGGTCTATCGACGAGGGGTGCCCGGACATCTCCAGCGCGACATCGACGCCGAGTCCCTCGGTGGTGCGCAGGATATAGCCCAGCACATCCTCGGTTGTGGGATTGAACACGGCATCCGCGCCCATGCGCAGGGCAAGTTCGGCGCGGTAGGGTCGCACCTCGGTGGCGATGACCCGCGCTGCGCCCAGCGCTTTTGCCACCGCGATGCTGAACAGTCCAATCGCGCCGCAACCTGTAATCAGCACGGTCGCACCGCGCACATCGGCAGCCGCCACCGTATGCACCGCGTTGCCCAGCGGCTCTTGCACCGTGGCAACTTCAGGGGGGAGTGCGGGATCCGTCCTACAGGCGTTTGTCGCGGGAATAACCACATAGGGCGCGAACCCGCCGTCCACATCGACTCCCAGAATGCGCGTGTTCAAGCACACATGCGCCTGCCCCAGTCGGCACGGCTTGCAGTGCCCACACACAATATGGCTCTCCGCCGCCACAAAATCGCCCACCTGCACATGCTCGACCTCGTCGCCGACCGCCTCAACATAGCCGCAAAACTCATGCCCGATAATCAGTGGGGGTTTCAAACGCCCGCTCGCCCAAGCGTCCCAGTGGTAGATGTGCAGGTCGGTGCCACAGATAGAGGAACGGGTCACGCGGATAAGCACATCGCGCCTCCCCACCAACGGTTCAGGAACTTCGCGCACTGCCAGCCCCACGCCGGGCTGGGTTTTACAGATCGCCTTCATTGACGGGGGGATTATACCCAA
>CALAMM010000039.1 GCA_937925775.1 uncultured Fimbriimonadales bacterium | reverse complement strand
TCTCGCCGACGACCGATGCTTGGACAAGATTGTCCAAGCCACGCGCTGCGGGTGCGACGCCTTTCTTGGCGTCGCAAAGCGTCCCCGCCGAGAAAACCCGCGACGACAGGAATGTCGTCGCACCCGCTTTGGTGTCGTAGCGTCGGCGTCCCACCGACGAGAACTGCTTGGACAGGACTGTCCAAGCCACACCTGCGTAGCGTCGGCGTCCCGCCGACGAACGATGCTTGGACAAGAATGTCCAAGCCACTTCTGCGTCGCGTTGGCGTCTCGCCGATGAAACACCCCTGCGTAACGAAAACTCCAAGCCTTAATCTTGTGGAGCGTTGATGGTCAGCACGGGGCAAGTGGGGATACGCACCACCTTTTCCGTCACCGAGCCAAACACCCAGCGCTTCCAGCCGCTACGCCCGTGTGTGGCGATAACAATCAGGTCGATACCCTTTTCCTTCTGATAGGCGATAATCTCGTCGGCGGGGTCGCCCCAGACCACGCTGGCAAACACGGTCAGGTGTTTCGGGATGCGCTGCTCCATCAGGTCCTGCATCGAGCGTTCCGCCGCCTCGCGCATCTCGCTTTCGTAAAGGGGCACTTCCACATTCACAGGCACAGGCACGACATGGAGCGGCGGAACCACATGGAGCAGATGCAGCTCCGCGTTGAAATGCTCCGCCAGTTCGACCGCCATATCAAGCGCGTAGTAGGACGGGTCGCTAAAATCCGTCGGCGCCAGAATTTTCTTGAACGGTAATCGCATCGCTGACCTCCCGCTGTATTGTACCTGTTGTTGCGCAAGGTGGCGAATAACGAAACTGTGTAGATTCAGGTATACTTTTTTTGTTTTGGTGGGAGCCTCGCGTGTGGGCGTTAAGAGCGGTCGGGCTGGTTTTTCTGAGTGGTGTGATCTGGCAGCGTGCGCCATCGGACGCGGTGTGGGTGGGGTTCGGCACGCTGGCGTTGGGCGCGTTGCTCGCGACGGCTTTGGAGCGTCGCGCGCGTGCCCTAACCTCCACGCTTCTTGGGCTTATCGTCGACAACGCCATAACGGGCGCGGTTCTCTGGTCGCTGCAGGGCGCGGCGTGGGCGTACTGGCTGTTGCTGGTTCCGCTGTTTCACGCGCTGCTCCGCTCCGGAGTTGCGGGCGCGCTGCTGGGGGGTGTTGCAGGTGCAGGGACAGTCGCCGCGGTGGCGTTTTTCCTCACAAACGAGCCGTTTCCATCTGACCCGCAGAGCCTGAGCTGGCTTGCAGGAATGCTGGGACTGGGCGTGGCGCTGGGCTGGGCGCATCATCGGCGCGTTCAGGCGGAACAGAACGCCCTGCTCCAGCAGGCGGAGCAAGCAATCTCCGCAAGTGAAGCTGCCGAGCGTCGTATTCGCGAGAGTTATCGCGAGCTGACCCATCACTATCGCCGACTGGAAGCGCATCTAACGACGCTTCAGGACGCGACGGAACTGCTTTGCGCGTTGCAGCAGGCGCGCGATCCCGACCTGCTGTATCAAGCGATACTGGAGCGTTTGCGGGCGCGGTTCGGCGCGTCGGGCGGCGCGCTCTACCTCACCGACGAGACGGGCGCGCTGCTGCGCCTCGCAAGCGCGATAGGCTCCCTTGAGTCGCTGACCCACCGCACCACGCTGACCCCCGCGCGCCCGTTCCAGAAAAAGCCGCCCCCGCAGGTGGTCGCCGACCGTCTGCGCGCCGAAGCGCTCCGCTGTGAGCGGCTCGCGGAGGCGCACGGCACACCCCTCGAACGCGCCGATGCGCTCGTGCAGCCACTACTTAGCGAAGGGCGTATCCTCGGCGCAGTCGTGCTGAGCACGCGCGCCGAAAGCGGCTTCACGCCAGAGACACGCGCCCGCCTGCGCGCTCTGACCCCCTACTTAGCAGGGGTGTTGACACTCTCGGAACAGCTGCGATTGATGGGCACACGCCTCGCTGAGACTCAACTACTGTACGATATGGAAACCCTGCTGTTCTCGGCAGACAGCATCCCCTCACTTGCCCAGCATGCGTTGAACCTTGTCAAGACGCTTCTCCCCTACGAGCATGCCCAACTACTGCTCAAGCGAGGAGACCAACTGGAAGTCGTGGCACAGGTGGGAATGCCGCCAGACCTGCGCGCGGCGCTGCCTGCGCTGATTGCCTCCCCATCGGAGCCTGTTCCCCAGCGCGGGCAAATTTTCGACGAATCGCATGCGCAAGCGGCTCAATTCGCGCCACTTACCAGCCTCGCCGTTGCGCCCCTGCGTGGAGGCATCCGCGTGCAGGGCGTGATTGCGCTCGGACGCACCGAACCGCCTCCCTTCAACGAACTTGACCTCGAACTGTTGCAAACGCTGGCGTTCCAGCTGACCAGCATATTGGAACGGGCGCAGCTGCTCAGCGACTTGGAACGACTCGCCACGACCGACGGATTGACAGGGCTGTATAACTATCGCCATTTTCAGGAACGCTACCGTGAGGAAGTGAACCTTTGCAGACGGTATCAGCACCCGCTGGCAGTGATGCTGATAGACCTCGACGGCTTCAAGCAGGTGAACGACGAGTACGGACACTTAGAGGGCGATTATCTGCTGGTGCAGCTCAGTGAAACGCTGCAGCAGGTGCTGCGCAGTACGGAGTTCATCGCCCGCTACGGCGGTGACGAGTTTGTGGTGTTGATGCCTTCCACCAACTTACAGGGTGGGGTCGCCGCCGCGCGGCGTGTGGCGCATGCCGTTCAGAACACCACTTTCCTCGACACAGCAGGCAACCCGCGCCTCAAAATATCGGTCAGCATCGGGGTCGCCGCCTATCCCAACAGCACCGACGACCCCGCGCAACTCTTGGAAAAAGCCGACGAAGCGCTCGAAATCGCCAAGCGCAGTGGCAGGAATCAGGTCGTTGCCCTCGAAAATACCGCATAAATGCTGACGATGCCTGCCACCAGCGTAGGTTATAATAGAGCGGTGTGGTGGGCTAAAGTGGAGAGCGTGATGAAACCCACAATCCTGCAACAGGCTGAGGAACATGTGCGGCGCGGGCGGTTGAAACAAGCAGCGCGCGTGTTGCAGCGCGCCCTGCAGGCAGGCGATGCCCCGCTGGAATATTACCTGCGCCTCGCTGAGGTCTATCGCCTGCAGGACGATTGGCACGGCGCAATCGGTGCGATGCGCGCCGCGCTTCAGTCTAACCCCGATGCCACCCTCGCACGCGAGCGACTGGTGGAACTACTCATCGAGAGCGGACGCTTGGCGGAAGCTGTCTGCGAATGTCAGCGCTGGCTCCGTGAATCCCCGAACCACCCGATCCCGCTGGAGCACCTGCTCGACGCCTATTGGCAAGCGATGGACTACGAGCATGCCTTGCAGGTCGCCAACCAACTGGTGATGTTGCAGCCGCAGTCGGCACACTACCGCCTGCGTCGCGCACGCCTGCTGGATAACTTGGGACGCTACGCCCAGGCGGTCAGCGACTACGAGCATCTCGCGTTCGAGGCGTCCGTCCCGCTGGAAATCAGCATATGGGCGAGCGTGGAACTGGAACGCCTCGACGGGATTCAGATGGAACTGCTGCTGCACTGGCTGACAGAGGATGCAGTGTTCCGCATCAAGTTCCTGCGCGACCCGATTGGCGCGGCGCGCGAGCGCGGGTTCGCCTTCAGTCGCGTGGGCGAGCGCGTGCTGGAGCATCTTCCGCACGCGCTGAACGAGCTGCCCCGACCCCCACGTCGCTATGCCGACTATAGCTGAACGACTGCGTTCGCTGCGGGACACGCTGGGGCAGCGCACGCTGGTTATGGGCGTGCTGAACGCGACGCCCGACAGCTTCTACGATGGCGGACGCTACACCACGCTGGAGGCGGCGCTCGCCCGCGCTGAGCAAATGCTCGCGGAAGGCGCGGACATCCTCGACATCGGCGGCGAATCGACCCGCCCTGGCTCCCAGCCCGTGCCTGAAGAGGAGGAGATTCGGCGCGTAATCCCGCTGGTTGAAGCCATCGCCTCGCGTTTCCCCGAAGCGACCCTCTCGGTGGACACGACGAAAAGCCGTGTGGCGCAGCTGGCGCTGAGCGCAGGCGCGTGCATCGTGAACGACATCAGCGGCGCGACCTTTGACCCCCGTATGTTGGAGGTGGTCGCGCAGGCGGGCGCGCTCATCGTGCTGATGCACATCAAGGGCACGCCCCAAACGATGCAGCAGAACCCCGTTTACGACGATGTCGTCGCAGAAGTGAAAGCGACCCTCTACGCCCACGCCCAGCGCGCCCTCCAAGCCGGTATCCCCCACGAACGAATCTGGGTGGACCCGGGCATCGGCTTCGGCAAAACCGTGCAGCACAACCTCCAACTCCTGCGTGGACTGCCCGAACTCGCAGCCTTGGGCTTTCCCGTCCTCGTAGGCACCTCGCGCAAATCGTTCATCGGGCACATTCTGGGCGGGCTACCCCCAGAAGAGCGATTGGAAGGCACGCTCGCCACCCTCGCCCTCGCCGTCGCCTGGGGCGCGAACATCGTGCGCGTGCATGATGTCAAGGCGGCTGTGCGCACCGTCACAGTGGCGGACGCCATATGTAGGGGTTCATCGGCATAACCACCCGCCAGGAGCGCTGTAATGAACGCCTATCTGCTCAAAAACGGGCGCATCTTAGACCCTACGCAGCATTGGGACATGCGCGGCGACCTGCGCGTGCGCGAGGGACGCATCGCCGAAATCGCGCCCGTGCTGACACCCGAAGCAGGGGAGACGCTCATCGACTGCACGGGATGCTGGATCGCGCCTGGGTTGGTGGATATCCATGTGCATCTGCGCGAGCCGGGTCAGAGTTATAAAGAGACCTTGCAAACGGGGGGCGCGGCGGCGGTGGCAGGCGGCTTCACCAGCATCTGCTGCATGCCCAACACCGACCCGCCTTTAGACAACCCGACACTGGTGCGCGAGATTCTGGCACGGGCGAAGCGGGAATCGCCTTGTAAAGTCTATGTTGTGGCGGCGCTCACGCAGGGGATGCGTGGCGAGTTGCCCTGCGACTATCACGCGCTGAAGCAGGCAGGGGCGGTCGCCTGTTCGGACGATGCGTTCCCTGTGCAGTCGGCTGAGGTGATGCGCCGCGCAATGCTCGGTTGCGCAGCGTATGGCTTGCCTGTGGTGACTCACTGTGAAGACCAGACGCTCAGCGCGGGCGCGAGCATGCACGCGGGAGCAGTCAGCGCGCTGCTCGGGCTGAAAGGCGCGCCCAGCTCGGCAGAGACTGTGCAGATCGCCCGCAACGCGCTGCTGGCGCAGGAGACAGGGTGTGCCCTGCATATCCAGCACCTCTCGACGGCAATAGGCGTGTCGCTGGTACGCTGGTTCAAGGCGCAAGGCGTTCCCATCACGACGGAGGTGACGCCCCACCACCTCCTGCTGACCGAGTCGGCGTGCGCGCAGTTCGACCCCGACGCGAAGATGAACCCGCCCCTGCGCACGGAAGCCGACAGGGAGGCGCTCACACAGGGCGTGCGGGACGGCGTGATCGACTGTATCGCGACCGACCATGCGCCCCACGCGCCGTTCGAAAAAGCGCAGCCGTTCCCCGCCGCGCCGTTCGGGGTGCTGGGGCTGGAAACCGCGCTCGGCTGCGTGCTCCTGTGGAACGCTCAGCTACCCCAGCCGCTGGAGCCACTACAAATTGTGAACCTGCTCAGCACAGCGCCAGCTCGCGTTATGGGACTCCCTGCAGGGACGCTCCAAGTGGGCGCACCTGCCGATGTGGTGGTCATCGACCCCGAGCGGCGCTGGCGCGTGAACCCCGCGGAACTGCACTCCCAGAGCCGAAACACCCCCTTCAAAGGCTGGGAACTTATCGGCAAGGTGCGCTACACTTTCGTGGACGGGACAATGCGCCACGCGGCAGAATAGCTCCCTCCAGCGGAGAACCTCTGCGACGCTGGCGGAGCGGAGGGGCTATCCCGTCTTCTCCTCAAACGGTCGGGGCAGGGGCAGGAGCGGGTTCGGAATGTCCTTGCGCAGCACCACTGCCATCACGCGCATGCCCATCGGAAACGCCATCTCGAACTGCAGGTTGTCAGGCACAGGGTCATAATCGCGCAACGAGATAAAATAGAGCAGCTCCCCATCGGGGTCCCATGCAGGCGACACATCGCGGAACTCTGGTTGCGTGATGGGGTGGATTGCCCCCGTCTCGGTGTCGTAAATCTTGATGATATGCGTGCGCTCGTTCGGGGCGAAGCTGTACGCCAGCCAGCGTCCACAGGGCGACCAAGCAAAGCCTTCGATCATTGCGTACTCGCTACGCTCCACCAGCGTCAGTTTCTGCTGCTCGATATCGAAAATATACAGCTCAAACCGATGGTTGCTGAGCGCGACGCGGTCGGCGGTCGGGCACACCTCCAGTTGGTAGGGGTGTCCGATGTCGAACGCCTCGTAGCGTGTGATGCCGTCGGGGGCGTGCAGCTCCAGTCGGGGTTCGCCGCTTTCGTCGGAAACCGTGATGATTCGCTTCCCATCGTTGAGGAAACGGCTCAGGCGATAGCGCACGCCCTGCAGCGCGCCGTGTTGAATCACGGCGCCCTCCCAGTTGCCCATCACGAAAGGCTTGCCCCGCACGGTCAGCAGCAGGGAGTGTCCTTCGGGGTGGAGCGTGTATTCCTGCAGGTACTGGGCAGTTTCCACGAATTTGCGTTGCGCCTGCGTGCGCGGGCTGCGCAACTCCACGGGGATGATGCGGTTCTCGCCCGTCGCCAGTTCCAGCACATAGAGGTCGGCGCCTGCGTGGTACACGATTCGCGTGCCGTCGGTGCTGGGCGAGCGCACATAGTATTCCTCGTGGTGGGTGTGGCGTTGCAGGTCGCTGCCGTCGGGTAGGCAGGAATAGATGTTGGCGATGCCCTCGTGGTCGGAGACGAAGTAGATGCGCTCGCCGATCCACATCGGGGCGGTCAGGTCGCCGTCGGTAGGCTTGAAGCGCACGAACTCGCCGTTCCCCTCGCGGTCAATCCAGAACACGCCTGCTGTGCCGCCGCGATAGCGTTTCCAGTAGGCGGGGTCGCCCGTATGTCTGCCCAAGATTACTGCGCCGTTCGCCCCGAAACTGATATGGTTCGCCAAGCCGTAGGGGTACTGCACGGGCAGTCCGCCCTCCAAGCCAACGCGCCATAGAACGGTTTCGCGCGGGGGGCGTCCCGCCGTGCTATTGTAGATGACCATGCTCCCGTCGGGCGTCCAGCCGACCACCTCGGCGCGTGCCGCGCCTTGATAGGTCAGGCGAAGCGGCTCGCCCCCCTCAGCCGGCATCACATACACCTCAGGATGCCCCTCTTCGCGTGCTACAAAAGCGAGCCAACGCCCATCGGGCGAGTAGCGGGGGGTCTTGACCGCGCTCAGGCTCGTAGTCAGCCGCCGAGCGATCCCGCCCTCCACTGAGACCGTCCACAAATCATCCTCGCACACAAACGCGACCGTGTCTCCACAAATCGTCGGGAAGCGATAATACCCTTTATGCATGGCAGGAGCGATTATACCTCCATAGACAGGAACCTCGGTTTAGTTATCGAATCAGGGCGTATGCTTCGCCGAGGGATGACGCTGGCGGTTCTACTCACCCTTGCTTTTGCCCACGCTCAGACGCTTCAGGCTGAGATCGACGCGCTGCTGGATGTGGAGTGGTTGCGCTATGGCTACTGTGGCGTGGTGGTGCGCGATTTACAGACGGGCGAGACGCTGTATTGGCGCGAGGCGGAGCGGATGCTCATCCCTGCGTCGAATATGAAGCTTCTCGTCACGGCGGCGGCGTTGCATCTGCTGGGTCCTGAGTATCGGTTCCGCACGCGCGTGTGGGCGCAGGGGCGTTGCCTGCCTGATGGGACGCTGGAGGGCAATTTGATTTTGCAGGGGCTGGGCGACGCAACGCTGGAGTGGCGCGACCTGCAGGCGTTAGCCCAGCGTGTGCGCGCGGCAGGCATCCAGCGCGTGCAGGGCTACCTGCTGTACGACGACTCGTGGCTGGATGCCGAGCGCTACGGCTTCGGCTGGAGCAGTGGCGACGAACCTTACGGTTATCAGGCGCAGATGAGTGCGCTCTGCGCCGAACGCAACGCCGTCCGTCTCTACGCCCGCCCCGCCCCGAAAGTCGGCGACCCCGCTCTGATACGCATCGAACCCGCATCCGCAACAGACTATGTGGAGCTGGTCAACCTCTCTCGCACGGTTCCGCAAGGAACACGCGACGCCGCCCTCGAAGCAACGCGCACCCGCGCTCGCAACCAGATCCGCGTCTCGGGGCGCATCGCACAGGGCGCGGAGGAAGTAATGCTCGGTCGGTTCTCGGTGGAGAACCCCTCGCACTACGCAGCGCATCTGTTTCGGAAAGCGCTGCAGGAGGCGGGCGTGTCGGTAGCGAAGGGAACCGCGCCGAATATGATACCCCTCCCTCCAAGCGGCGCGGAAATCCCTGCGCGTCCGACCAGCGCCGCGTCAACAGGCGAGGCTCGGACTGGAGCCCAAGCCGTGTGGCTACTGGCGGAACATCGGTCGCCTCCCCTGCAGGAGGTCGTCGCGCTCATTAACAAACCCAGCGATAACCTGCTGACCGAGATAACGCTCAAGGTGATGGGCAAAGAGCATCGGGGTGAGGGGACAACTCAGGCAGGCATTCAGGTTGTACGGGCGTTTCTTCAGCAGGCGGGACTGGAGCTGGGCGCAGCGCACATGGTTGATGGGTCGGGTCTTTCGCGTATCAACGGCGTCAGCCCCGAAAACCTCGTGCGCCTGCTGGAGTTCATGCATCGCTCACCGCATGCGGAGGTGTTTCGCGCCTCGCTGCCTGTATACGGTGTGGACGGCACGCTGCGCAACCGCTTGCGCGGGACACCGGTGCAGGGCAACGGCTTCGCTAAAACAGGTAGCCTGAACCGCGTGAGTAGCCTGTCGGGCTACCTGCGCACTCGGAGCGGACGGTATCTGGCGTTTGCGGTGGTGATGAACGCCTACAACGCGGCTGGCGCCGACGCACGCGCCCTGCAAGATCGGCTCATCCAACTGCTGTGGGAGCGGTTGTAGCTACCCGTGTACCACTTGCGTGAAGTCCGCCAGCGCGAGGTAGAGCCGATTCGCGCATGCCAGTAGGTTCAGGCGGTTCTGACGGCGCGCGGCGTCGTCGGTCATCACCATTACCCCGTCAAACAGCGCGTTCACGGCAGGCGAGAGCGTGATTAGCGCGTGGTAAATCGCCTCGTAGTCGTGCTTGTAGTACAGCCCTTCGAAGCG
>CALAMM010000038.1 GCA_937925775.1 uncultured Fimbriimonadales bacterium | reverse complement strand
GGCTACGCCCCGATTCTTCGGGGCGTTTGCTGTTTTAAGTGTCCTCACCCGCCCTCGTGTGTTTGTCTGGGGCTGTGGATGCGCTTGGTGTACGCGCGTGTGCGTGGGGCGCACTCATACCGCCGCTTCGCCGCGTTCCTCCGTGCGGATGCGGATGGCGTCGCGGCAGGGCAGGATGAAAATCTTGCCGTCGTCGGGCTGACCCGTGCGGGCGTGCTGGAGGATCGCCTCGATGACTGGCTCCACCATCGCGTCGGCGACGACCATCTCCAGGCGCAGGCGGATAGGCAGGCGGATGAGCGTCTCCTCGCTCAGCCAGGCATCCGCCACAGGGCTGTTGCCACAGCCGCGCACCTCGCTGACCGTCATGCCCGTTATGCCCAGCGCGCTCAGCGCGGTCTTCACCTCTTCCAACTTGTGTGGACGGATAATGCAGTCGATCTTCTTCATGGGGGTGTAATTAGGGTAGGGCAGGTAGCGAACTCTTCGCGGGTGTCGGGATAATCCAGCACATAGTGCAGTCCGCGGCTCTCCTTGCGGGCAAGTGCGCTGTAAGTGATGAGCAGGGCGCAGGCGACCAAGTTTCGCGCCTCACACGACTCGACGCTGGGCGGTAGCGTTTGGTATGCTGCCTCAATCCGCGCGGCGAGTGGCTCCAGCTCGCACTGGGCTTCCTGCAGGCGTTGCACGGTGCGCACGATGCCGACCTTCTTCTGCATGAGTTTGCGGATTTGCAGGCGGTCGGCGTCCCAGTTGGGGGCGTGGTCGGTTGTAGCGGGCGCGGGTTCGCTTGGTGTGCGCGGCGTCGTGATGCACGAGGGCTTCGGTTTGGGCGGTGGCTCTTCGAGGCGGGTGGTAGCGTGCTGTGCCGCGCGCTCGGCGAACACCAGCGCTTCCAGCAGTGAGTTGCTTGCCAGTCGGTTTGCCCCGTGCACGCCCGTGTAGGCGACCTCGCCGCAGGCGTAGAGGCGCGGAATCGTCGTGCGCCCGTTCAAATCGGTCCACACGCCGCCGCAAGTGTAGTGCGCCGCTGGCACGACGGGTATCGGCTCTCGGGTGATATCGATGCCGTACTGCAGGCAGGTCTGATAGATGGTGGGGAATCGGTGTTTGATGAACTCGGCGTCCAGGTGGGTGATGTCGAGGTAGACGCAGGGGTCGCCCGTCTTTTTGAGTTCGGCGTCGATGGCGCGCGCCACGATGTCGCGCGGGGCGAGTTCGGCGCGCGGGTCGTAATCGGGCATGAAGCGGTAGCCGTCGCGCCGTTTGAGGATCCCGCCCTCGCCGCGCACGGCTTCCGAAATCAGGAACGAGGGCGCGTCTGTGTGATAGAGCGTGGTCGGGTGGAACTGGATGAACTCCATGTTGGCGATGACGGCGCCCGCCCGCCACGCCATCGCAATCCCGTCGCCTGTGGCAATCGGCGGATTGCTCGTGTGCAGATAGACCTGGCCGCAGCCGCCCGTCGCCAGTAGCACCGCGCGCGCCCGAATCTCGAACAAATCGCCCGTGAGCGTGTCCAGCACCTGCACCCCCACGCATTCGCCGTGCGTCAACACCAGATCCAACGCCTGATAGTGTTCCAGCAGCGTGATGTTGGGGGTTTTGCGCGCGGCGATAAGCAGGGTGCGCTCGATTTCGTAGCCTGTGTGGTCGGCGGCGTGGATGATACGGTTGCGCGAGTGCCCTCCCTCCTTGCCCAGAGCGAGGCTCCCGTCGGGGTTGCGGTCGAACTGCGCACCCAGCTCAATCAGCCAGTGGATCATGCGCGGTCCGTTGCGCACCAGCACCTCGACCGCTTCCCGCTCGCACAGCCCTGCGCCTGCAACCAGCGTATCTTGAAGATGCAGCTCCGGGGAGTCGTCCGCGCCGATGGCGGCGGCGATTCCGCCCTGCGCGTAGTTGGTGTTCGACTCGGAGCGTTGCTTTTTCGTCAGGATTGCCACCGCGCCGTGGGAGGCGGCGTTAATTGCGAAGGTCAGCCCTGCAATCCCGCTGCCCAGTACCAGAAAGTCGTAGTTCATAGCGCGCTCCTTGCTCTAAGCGCCGTCGTTCACGGCAATCCGCTTACACAGTTTCCTCCGCGACATGGTAAGACAGTACTGCCAGTTCCTGTACGATGGAGACATTGCGCACATGCACGTGCGGGGGCACGCGCAGGATGGTGGGCGCGAAGTTGAGGATACCCCTTACGCCTGCTTCCACCAGCAGGTCGGCGACCTCTTGGGCGGCAGAGGCTGGCACGGCGATAATGCCCAGCCGTGCCCCAATCGAGGCGTTGACTTCCTTAACCCGCGCGATATCCTCAATTATCAGATCGCCGAACGGACGCCCAATTTTGACAAAGTTATTATCGAACACGGCGGCGATGCGCAGGCGGTGCGCTTGGAAGTTGGGATAACCGACCAGTGCGGAGCCGATATTGCCCGCGCCCACCAGCAGAATCGGCTGCTCCTTGTCTAACCGCAGGATTTTCTCGATGCACTGAATCAGTGCTGGCACGGAATAGCCCACGCCTGGCTTGCCGAACTCGCCGAAGTAGGAGAGGTCTTTGCGGAACTGTGCCGCGCTGATGCCCGAGTGTTGCTCCATCTCCTGCGAGGAGAGGGTTTGAATCCCTGCTTCCAGAGCGTCCAGCAACACTCTCAAGTAGATGGCTAAGCGTTCTAAGGTCGGGATTGGCACGCGCGTCTCGGTCATAGGCGTTATAAAGGCATCGAGCAGGCGGTCTGCCTGCTCGATGGGTGGGCTATTGGACATCTTCGATGAGGGCGAGCGCGTCTTCGAGTTCGAGCCCGTGATTACGGCGCAGGTCTTCGATGCGCTCGCCGATGAGTCGGAGTTTGCGCAGGGCGCGCAGTTCGAGCTGGCGCACGCGCTCGCGCGTGATTTTGAGTTCCGCGCCGACCTCTTCGAGCGTGCGTTGATGCCCGTCGTCGAGTCCGAAGCGCAGGCGCACCACATCGCGCTCGCGCGGCTGCAGCTTCTCCAGGATCATATCGATTTGCTCGCGCAGGATGAGTCGCGCCGTGACATCTTCGGGGGTCGGCACGATGTCTTGCGACGGGATGAACTCGCCCAGCGTGGCGTTGTCGCGCTCGCCGACAGGGCTTTCGATGGAGATGGGCTCCACCGCTGCGCGTCGGATTTCGCGCACGCGCTCAACCGACATCTTCGTTTCCGCCGCGATTTCCTCGTCGGTCGGCTCGCGCTGCAGAATCTGCTGCAAGCGCAGCTCGGTCTTGATGACTTTATTGATCAGCTCCGCCACATAGACGGGGATTCGGATGGTGCGGCTGTTGTTGATGACCGCGCGGGCGATGGCGCGTCGGATCCACCAAGTGGCGTAGGTGCTGAAGCGGAAACCGCGTTCGGGGTCGAACTTCTCCACCGCGCGGATTAGCCCCAGGTTGCCCTCTTGAATCAGGTCTGCCAGCGAGATGCCGCGGGAGGCGTAGCGCTTCGCGATGCTGACCACAAGGCGCAGGTTCGATTCAATCAGGCGTCGCTTCGCCTCTTCCGCTTCTTGGATGCGGGCGGCTAACTCCCAAGTGGGCAGGTTCGCCGCTTTCGCCCACTCCTCCTCGCTGATGCTCTCTGGGTCCACCTTGCGCTTTTCGGCCAGCTGCCTGCGGATTTTGTAGAGCCGTTCCCCCTCTTGCACCTGCTGCGAGAATCGGATCTCCTCTTCGGGCGTGAGCAGTTGCGAGCGTCGGCTCTGCAGCATCCAGAGCTCGATCTCGACGCTGTCTTCCTCGTGAGGGGTCTCTTCGCCGACGCCGCCCCAGAAGTCGACCTCTTCCTCGCCACCCAGCTCATCGCCTAAGTCGAGACTGCCCAGCCCCAGCGCGGAAAAGTCTTCTTCCAGCGTGTCGAGTTCGTCTAAGTCGGATGTGTCCATTTCCAGGCTCAGCGGGTCGTCATAAAATGTCTCCCGCCCCGCCTTGTTCAGACGAGCCGTTGCCTGCGTATCCATCAAAATATCCATCTCTTCATCCAATACGGGCACTTCAATAACACCTCCTGTTCGCATAGCACACACTGTGAAACCGTTCACAGTCCCGCCACTCTGAATGGGCGTCCATATCTGTGGAACTATACGATTCGCCCTCAGATATGGTTCCATGCGCTTTGGACGCCGAGTCTTAATTATAGCCTCTTTTGAGATTTCCTGCTGTTTCGGCAGGGTTTTGCGCCCGATTTCACGGGGTTTTACCCCCTCTGGAGGATCGCCCCCTGAAATTATAACAAGAAATTCCGCATTTGTCAAGGGGTTCGGAGGGTGTTCGAAAATCCGCCTGTTGTATGGGGAACCCCCTCCTGCAGGTTCCCCCTTGAAAAGGGGGAACCGATATTTCTCGATTGGTTCCCCCTGCTTGCAGGGGGAACCTAAAGGAGGGGGTACCTGCACCTACTTGGTTATTGGCGTAGGGGCGCACCTGCGTTCGACGAAAAACGCCGACGCGACG
>CALAMM010000037.1 GCA_937925775.1 uncultured Fimbriimonadales bacterium | reverse complement strand
GTTTGACGCTGGAACTGCAAAGCCTGAGCTTGTCTCAATCGCCACGAGCGCGCCTGAGTATATGATGGTGTTCGCTTTGACTGGGAAACTGCCCGCGCGCCCGTCGCGCTGTGGCGTGAGTCTGTCGCTTGTAAGTGCGGGCATTATCGCACCTCCTTATATTTCGCGAGGGTTTCTGGTGAAACCCCGAGTTGTTTTGCGTACTTCGCGGTAAGTTCGTCTATCGTCGCTGCGTTGCTGGTCGTTGTTTGCGCTGCGCGGGAGAGCGGAACGAGCGCTGGCGGGTTGTTGCGCAGTAGGTTTAGCGCGTCGTTGCGCTCGTGTTCTGGTAATCTTGCGAGCAGCTTGGCGTACGAGCGTGCAATCGCAGGCGGAATAACTTGTTCGTGTTCGTATCTCCATGATAGAATCGTTGACTCCAACTCTGATTCTTTTGCGCGCTGCGATTCTTCCGCCTCGCGCTGTTCGTGTTGCTGCAACAACGATTCGATGCGCTCGATTCGCTCTTGAATCGGCGTTAGAACCTCGAGTATCGCCCCGACGATTTGTTCATTCATGTTTGTATCCTCCGTGTTGTTTGCGCGCATGCGCGAAAGCTGTATGACCGCCGCGCCGAACTGGGCGGGCATGTTGGTTAGGGACACCTCCACGAGGCACCACCCCTCAAGAACCTCGCCGTTTGGTAGTTGTATGTCGCGCTGCAGACCGGGCGAGACATATTTGTATGATTCGGACTCAACGAGCTGCTCGCCCTCTGGTGTAAGCTCGATGGCCGCATACAGCCCGTCGTCTCGGTCCTCAAGAGCTTGCACCCAGCCGTACGCTCGCCCCCATGTGTGGTCGACAAAAAGCGGGACGTCCTGCGGGCGTCGCCCGAAGTTGCGCAGGACATCCTGCGCGACTTCGCGCATGGTTATCGGCGGTGTCTGTTCTGGGAGGTAATAGGGGTTGCCTTGCTCGTCTGTAAATATGAGTATGCGCGCGGTCATGGTTGTATGGGATGTTGTGAGAGGCGTCGTGTGGTCTGTGCGGCGTTTGTATTATACCTCGCGCCGCGCCAAGTTTGTCAAGTGTTTATAACGGTGTTGGCTTGTGCGCGGTTTCTGGCACAAGCCAGTTTTGCGGGTTTCCGTAGTCTATGTGGGCGAGCCTCAAAGGCAGTGCGTACTGCGCGATTGTGCGTGCGTAGTCCAGTGCGCGCCCCAGGTGGTCTTCCCGCCCGCGCGCGTATGTGCGGTTGCCCTGCTCGTCTACTTCAGTGATGTAGTTTAGCAGGTGTTTGACAAGTTGTTCTGTTTGCTCTGAGCGTCGCGGTGGGAGGATAATCTCGTTTCGCAATAGCGCGTTGACCGTGCCGTCCATCATATCAACGCGCGGATACACGATTCTGCGAATCGGCTCGCCAAACCCCTCGTCTTCGTAGCCCACGCTGGACTTCGCCGCGTCGGACGCATCGTAGATCAGTACGCCATAGATGTTGTGTTGCTTGAGCTGTTTGATGATGTCCTTCGCAGAATCCTTGTAGGGCATTGCATTAATCGCGACCGCTGTTGCCCTCAGCGCGAGGATACGGTTGAAGAGTTCGCGCCACTTGTTGCTCCCCCTAAACTGTTCTATCGCAATAACGTGCGGCGGTTGGAGCGCAACCATGTGCAGTGTGTCGCCCACATCAACGCCTACATAGCATGCAACCTCAGTGTTGCGCGCGACAAGTTGCTCTGCATAAGCGAGTTTGTCCGGGTGGATTGGCTGCCTGTCGCCGCCCAAGTAGGGCAGCCCGAGTACGGAGTTATAAAAACGCTCCACAGCGCGGGGCGACTGCGCGCGTAGGTACATCAATGCGACGTCTGTCGCGGTCAACGTGGGGCTGTATAGTTGCGTGAGTTGGTAGCCGTGCCCAGTCGCAGAGCGCGAGGGGTATTTCGCCGCCCACCGCCAAGTCGCCTCTAAGGGGTTGAAACTATGGTGGCACTTGGGACAGCAGTAGTGCGCCGTTATGCGACCCTGCGCCTGCAGGTCAGACGCAGGGTCGCTCGGAGGCGTGCCATGCCATTCACTTAACAGGACACGCCGTCCGGGGGCGTCAACCAAGACGCAGGAGGGAAAAGATTCCTCCATCACAAATTCGCCCCCGCACTTGCACTTGAAAACCTGATGTCGCTGATCTGTCAGTTGAAACTTTTCGTCAATTCCGAACCCCACTGCGGTGGGTTGCGAGAACCAGCGCTGCCACTTGAGGTGGGAGTGGTATAAACGCTCCTGCAGTGCTTCTGTGAGCTGCGGATTGAGGGTTTCTACTTCGTCGACGAATATCGCGTCAAGGGGGAACGACCGCACGTCCGCCTCGGTTTGCAAACCCAAATAGATACACTAACCGCCCCAGAGCCGTTTGATTGCAATATTGTCCGAGAGGCGATACTTGCGAGGTGCAGACAAGTCGCCTTCCTCGTCGTTGTCGCGCTCGTCGCGCACGAGCGCTTTTTGCAAAATCTTGTTGGCTGCTATCAGGGGTTCGACGCGGCGCTGCA
>CALAMM010000036.1 GCA_937925775.1 uncultured Fimbriimonadales bacterium | reverse complement strand
CTGTATAACGCGCTCAGTCCCCACCTGCCCTTCGTGCGCTGGATTGGCGACTACGACTGGGATGCGCTCCCCGAAACGCCCGCACACACAGGGTAGAATCGGGCAGGTGAGACGATGGCGATGGTGATTCGCGGCGTGTTTGACGGCAAGGGGGGCACGCCCCCTGCCCATTTAGCCCTCGCTGGCAACCTCAGTCGCCGCCGACTCCGCTTCCTCTTCCTCCGCCACGCCTTTCGGTGCCGCCACCAAGGCAATTGTGGTTTCGGGGTCGTCCAGCACCTGAACGCCCTCGGGCAGCCGAATGTCCCGCAGGTGAATCGCGTCGCCGAAGTTCTGCAGCGGCTCCAAGCTCACATGAATCGCTTCAGGGATCTGCGTCGGTAGGCACTTGACCCGCAGTTTCTCCACAGGGTGTATCAGCACGCCGCCCGACTTAACTGCCGTCGACTCGCCCTCCAGCACGATGGGCACTTCGGTCTCGATAGGCTCGTCGAGTGCCATCGCCCAGAGGCTCACATGGCGGATACGGGTGGTAATCGGCTCCCGATCCACTTCGCGCAACAGCGTACTGAGCCGCTCCCCGTTCAGTTCCACCTCGATAAGGTGGGTCATGCCCGCTTGGTGGAGCACACGGCTAAGCGTGCGCTCCTCAAACTGCACGGGTGTCGACTTGCCATCCGAGCGAAACACAACACCTGGCACATAGCCCTGTCTGAGTAATCGCTTTGCTTTCTTGCCTAACAAAGTGCGCGGTTCCGCCTTGATAGAGAAAGTGTGTGTCATAAAGCACCTCCTTATCTCGCCCTGATTATACCCTTGCGGAGCGCGGGCAGTGTCCAAGTTCAGAAGGTATAATCCCAGTGTCTATGCCTGTGGTTCTAAACCATGCTGTGGATGCGTTAGCGCAAGGTGTGCTTCAGGGTGAAACCCGTGCGATTGCCCGTGCCATCACCTTGGTCGAGTCGCGTGATCCGAACCGCCTCGAGCTGCTCGCACGCCTGTTTCCGCACACAGGGCGCGCGTACAAGCTGGGGATTACAGGCGCGCCTGGTGCAGGGAAAAGCACGCTCAGCTATCAGCTCATCCCACGCCTGAAAGCGCGGGGCTATCGGGTCGGTGTGCTGGCTGTCGATCCGACCAGCCCGTTCAGCGGTGGCGCGATTTTAGGCGACCGTATCCGCTTCGACGAGGCGTTCGAGGGCGTCTATATTCGTAGCCTCGCCAGTCGGGGCAGTATCGGTGGCTTGTCGCGCGGGGTGCCCCCAGCCGTGCGCGTGCTGGAGGCGGCAGGCTACGACTTGGTGCTCATCGAGACCGTCGGCGCAGGGCAGCTCCAAGTCGATGTGCGGTTTGTTGCGGACACCGTCGTCTTAGCCCTTGTGCCCGAAGCGGGCGATGTCATCCAGGCGATGAAGGCAGGCATCATCGAAATCGCTGATATCTATGTTATCAACAAAGCCGACCGTGAGGGCGCCAATCGCATGCGCTTAGACCTGCGCAACGCCCTCGAACTCGGCGGCAAACCCAAAGGCTGGAACCCGCCCATCACCCTTACAGAAGCCCTGTATGGCAAAGGAATCGATGAACTGGTGGAGTTCATCGAAGAGCATAAGCGGTACCAGCAGCAGTCAGGTGGCTGGCACACGCGCCGCCTGCAGCAGCTGGAGTGGGAGCTGCAATCGCTTATCCACGACGCCTTAGAGCAGCAGGCGCGGAGCGTTGCCCAGCAGTTGTTTAGCCAAGAGACGCTCCACGCCGTGCTTCAAGGCGCGGAGAACCCCTTCCCGAAACTGCGGGAGTGGATAGGGGCATAGCCCGCGTAGCAGACGAGCCGTTCAGCCCCCGTACTTCGCCCGCAGGTTGCGCGCCGCCTCGACCATGTTCTTCAGCGCAGGCACCACCTCGTCCCACTGGCGCGTTTTGAGACCGCAGTCGGGGTTCACCCAGAACTGCTCCTTCGGGAACACCCGAATCGCCCGCTCCATCACCGCCTCGATGGACTCCACGCTCGGAACGGCAGGGGTATGCACATCGAACACGCCAGGTCCAATCTGTCGCGCGTAGTTGTAATGCTCGAACGCGCTGATGACCTCGCCTTTGGAGCGCGCCGCCTCCATCGTAATCACATCGGCATCCATCCAGTCGATAAAGTGCAGCACGGCGTTAAAGTCCGAGTAGCACATGTGGGTATGAATCTGGGTTTCGGGCTTGGCGCGCGCTGCGAGTTTGAACGCCTGCGCCGCCCAGCGGAAGTAGGAATCCCAGTCGGCGCGCTTGAGGGGTGCTTTCTCGCGGTAGGCTGGCTCGTCGATCTGAATAATCGCGATGCCCGCCTCCTCCAACTCGCGCACCTCATCGTTGAGCGCAAGCGCGATTTGGTAGGCGACCTGCTCGACAGGGATGTCCTCGCGCACATAACTCCACGCAATGATGGTCACCGGCCCCGTGAGCATGCCTTTCACGGGCTTTTGCGTGAGTGACTGGGCGAAGACGGTCTCCTTGAGGGTCATCGGTTCCGCGCGCGCCACATCGCCATAGATAATCGGCGGGCGGTAGACGCGCGTACCGTAGGAAAGGAGCCATCCATGCTGCGTGAACGCGATGCCGTGCATCTTCTCCGCAAAGAACTCCACCATGTCCGTGCGCTCGAACTCACCATGCACCAGCACATCCAGCCCCAGTGATTCTTGGAACTGAATCAGCTCGCGGATTTGGTTCTGGATGTAGGTCTCATACGCCTGGGCGGTGATTTTGCCTGTGCGGTACGCCTGACGCATCTGGCGCACTTCAGGGGTCTGGGGAAAGCTGCCGATGGTGGTCGTGGGGAACAGCGGCAACTTGAGCCGTTCACGCTGGATTTTATCGCGCTCGGCGTAGGGCAGTGCGCGCTCGAAGTCCTCAGGTTTGAGATCCGCCACGCGCCGCTGCACGGCGGGTGAGTACCAGTGGTCAGTCGGGTGGTGATAGGCATTCCACGCGCGGGTTTCCGCCGTTTCACCCTCTGTGAGAAGTGTTTTCAGCAGGCGCAGCTCCCGAAGACGCTCTTTAGCGAAGGCGATTCGCTCGCGCAGGGCAGGCTCCAGCTGGGTTTCCAGCTCCACCGTAACGGGTAGGTGTGCCAGTGGCGCGGCGTTGGAGAGCCAGACCGTCGCGCCCGTCCGCGCCTGCAGCTGCCGAATGCGTGCGGCAGTCGCGGCTAAATCGGTCTTCCACACATTCCGTCCATCCACCACACCAGCAATGAGGATTTTATCGCTGGGGAAACCGTGCTGAGCGATATGGTCGTAGTTGCGCTTGCCGTGAATCAAGTCCAGCCCGATGCCTGCAAGGGGCAAGTCGTACAACTGGGGCAGGAAGTCCACACTGTCGTAGTAAACGAACAGCAGGATGGGTGCCGCTTGACCCAGCGTCTGGTACGCAGCGCGGATTGCCTGCACCTCGGCGTCGGGCACATCGAGCGCGAACGCGGGTTCGTCGATATGCACATACGCGGCGCCTGCCTCTTTCAGGCTACTCAGTATCTCCGAGTAGACGGGCGTGAGTTTTTCCAGCATAGCGGGTCGCTGCGCTGGCTCCAGCCCACGGCTCAGGCGCAGGAAAGTGTAGGGACCTATCAGATAGGGATAGCCCGCGCGGTGTCCCGAGTGGGCCTCGTTGGGCTTATTCCAACGCGCCTGAAAGTGGGCGTCGCTCAGCTCGGGCGCGTGATAAAACTGCTCCGTCTCGAACCAGCGGCGCAGGGCGAACAGGGGCTTGCGCCAATGGCTCCTGAACTCGCTCACAGGCGACAGGCGCGAGACCAAGTAGTGATAATTTGTGTTGAACCACTTGGTCATCGGCAGGGCGTCCGCGCCGCGCGCCAGCTGGAAGTAGGCGGTCAAATCGGCGGGGTCAATCGGATACACGCCCAGCATAATCGCCGTGTCCAGCATGTTGTCATACAGGGTCAGCTCGCCTACGGGATAGGCATCAACAAACTGCGCGTAGGTTGTAAGGCGGTTCTGTTCCAGCGCGCGCACGCCCTGTTTCAGCTCCGCTTCGCTGACTTTACCCTGCCAATAGCCCTCGATGATTCTCTTGAATTCGCGGTTTTCGCCCAGACGGGGATAACCGTAAGCGTAGGTTCGCATAGTCGCCTCCTTCATTTCGCTCCGCCAGCGTTCCGCTGGCATCACCACTGTCTTTCCATTTTACCTTGATATCCACTGCCGACATCTCTGTGAGGCTTTAGTCCCAGCGCAATCAGCCCAGCGATAAGCAGCAGCCACGCGGCGGAGGCGTAGGGCAGCGCGTCGCTGTATCGCAGTGCGCCGTTGCCCCACACGGGGGCAACAATCCGCGCAAGGCTCTCCAGCGAACCCGACACACCCTGCACACGCCCCTGTTCGGCAGCGGAGGCGGATTGACTGATGAGGCTTGTGAGGCTCGGCAACCCGATCGAGCCGCCCACCGTCGCCACCCCTACCAGGAGGTAGAACAGCCACAGCGCGTGCGTAAAGGCTGCGCCCGTTAGCCCAACGAGGTTGAGCAGTATACCCAGCAACAGCGTCACTTTCTCTCCCAACGCTTGAACCACTCGCCCCACCAACGCTACTTGTGAAACCGCGCCCACCGCCCCCACCACCGCCAGCACATAGCCGATTTCTTGAGGTCCCAAGCCGAACCGCACCGACGCGAACAGCGGGAAGGTCGTCTGGTAGATAGCAAACCCTACCCACAGGATGAAGTTCACCCACAGCAGTCGCGCGGCGGGGCTGCGCGTGAGCAGGTAGGGCATCGCACGCCACGGCGAGGGGCGTCGCGCGGGGGTGAGGTGCGTGGTCTCAGGTAAAGCAGCCAGCGCGTACCCTGCTGCCAGCAGTGAAATCCCCGCCGCCACCCACGCTGGGACTGCCAACCCGAAGTGTGCCAGACCGCCGCCTAACGCAGGTCCCAGAATAAACCCCAGCCCAAACGCGGCGCCGATTAGCCCGAAGTTTTTCGCCCGCTTCTCAGGAGGGCTGATGTCGGCGATATAGGCACGCGCGGTGGTGATGTTCCCGCCTGTGAAGCCGTCCAGAACGCGCGAGAGGAACAGCCACAGCAGGTTCGGCGCCAGCGCGAGCATCACAAAACTCGCCGCGGAACCCAGCAGGCTCAAAATCAGCACGGGACGACGCCCATACCGATCCGACCACTCGCCCAGAATCGGCGCAGCCACCAGCTGCGCCGCTGAAAACGAGGCGAACAGCAGCCCGATTTGCAACTCGCTCGCTTGAAACCGCTTCGCATAAAACGGCAGCAGCGGGATCACAATCCCGAACCCAACAAGGCTCACGAAGATGGTCAGGAAGACCGCCAGCAACGCGCGGCGCTTGCTCGCCTCGTCCGATTCGAGCGTGATACGGCGCGTATTCATCAGTAGCGGCGCTTGCGCTTGCCTGTGTGCGGGGCGTGGTGCTTCTTGCGCCCGCCTTCACTGTGGGCGGTCGTCGCTGCCCCCTGCGCTGGAGCCGCACTGCTTGTCGACTTCGCCGATTGCCCAGGGACTGCCGTCGCCTTCGCCGCCGCTTCCTGACGCTGGTGCAGCTTCTCCTGCGCGCTTTGCCAGCTCACCATAAGCTGGCTCGCCACGAATATCGACGAATAGGTTCCAGCAATCACGCCGATAAGCATTGCCACATAGAAGAAGCGCAGGTCTTGCGTCACCGCGCCCCAGATCACCAGCGCAATCAGCACCAGCAGGAGCGTCAGGCTCGTGTTGATGGAACGGGCGAGCGTCTGGTTCAAGCTGCGGTTCACAATCGCGGCGAAGGTCTCGCCCCGTGCACGGTGGCGCAGGTTCTCGCGCACGCGGTCATAAACTACGATGGTGTCGTTGATCGAGAAACCGACCAGCGTGAGCAGCGCCGTGATGAAGAGCGCGTTAATCTCCCAGCCGAGCAGATAGCCCAAGACTGCCGCGCCGCCCACCATAATCAGCACATCGTGGGCAAGCGCGAGCGTCGCGGCGATACCGAACTTGAAGCCACTCCAGCCGCCTTCGATGGAGAAGCGCAACGCAATGTAGAGCAAAATCGCCACCAGCGCGACCAAAACGGAAGTGATAGCGCGTTGCACGGTCTCGGCGCGCACGCGCGGGCTGACGCTGGCAAAGCTGACCACCTGGAGGTCGCCCAGCGGTTTGAGCGCGTCGACAATCTTCTGCTGACTGTCGGGGCCCGCGTCCGCCACATGCACAATCAGCTGGCGGTTGCCCTCAGCAAAGAGGGCGCCGACCTTCGCAAAGCCCGCCTGACGCAACAGGCTCAGCACCTGCGCGAGATTCGCCTCGATAGGGGGCAGCTCGGAGACGGGGATTACAGGCGCAGGAGGCTGCTGCTGCGAGGGATTGGTTGTGGAAGGCGTTTGGTCCTGCGACTGCGTCTGATGAGCATCTCCCGCAGCAGTCTGATCGGCTTGCTTTGCAGGCGGGTTCTGAGTACCCTGCGGCGTTTGTTCGGCGGGAGGCTGATTGCCCTGCGGCGTGGCAGGCGTTTCGGCGGGTTTGGGCGTCGCCTGCGCCACACGCTTCTGCAACACAATCTCGCTACCGCCAGCAAAGTCGATTCCGGGCTTCAAGCCGCCCAGCCCAAGCCAGAACACCAAGCCGATCCCTATCGCAACCCCGCTAATCGCATAATACACTCCGCGCCTGTTCACAAAATCGAACCGATCCTTCGCGGTGCCGAGCTGCTCGCCCACCTCCTGCCCTATTTGGCGGCGCAAGCCGAACAGCTTCTCGCTTGGATGCACGCCCAACCCGACCAGCGTGTAGAGCATCGTGCGCGTGCAGAATATCGCCGTGAAGAAGCTAATCGCCACGCCGATGCCCAGCGTCGTCGCAAAGCCCTGCACAGGACCCGTGCCAAAGTAATACAGGATTAAGCAAATGATAATCGTACTCAGGTTCGAGTCGAAAATCGCGGGGAAGGCGCGTTTGAACGCGGCGTCCAGCCCCGCAAGTAGCGTCTTGCCCAAACGCAACTCCTCTTTCAGACGCTCGAAAATGAGAATGTTCGCGTCGATTGCCATTCCAATCGACAGAATAATGCCTGCGATGGCGGGCAACGAGAAGGTGACGCCCGACGCACGGAAAAGCGCCAGCGCAAACAGCACATAGAGCGTGAGGGCAATTACGGAGATGATGCCGGGCAGCAGGTAATAGAGAATCATAAACGCGGCAACAGCCACGAAGCCGATCACGCCTGCCTGAACGATGCGATCCCATGCCTGTGCGCCCAGAATCGCTTCCACGCGATTGATGCTCTCCAACGAAAGGCTCACGGGCAATGCGCCTGCGTTCAGCAGGTCGCGTAGCCGCGCCGCCTCTTTCAGTGTAAAGTTGCCCTCAATCACAGGTTCACGCAGGTTCACCGACTTAATCACAGGCGCAGAGATAATCTTGCCGTCCAAGATAATCGCAATATGCTCCTCGAGATAGAGCGAGGAAGCCCGAGCGAACTTGTCTTGCCCCTCGCGGTTGAAGATAAGCAGCACCTTCGGCGAGAATGTCTGACTCACGACATCCGCCCGCTGCAATTCGTCCCCCGTCACAATCAACGGCGAGGACTCCAAAATCTTCTGATATTCGGGGGTGCCTGGCTCGATAATTTTGCCCTCAGGGCTACGCAAATCGCGGAACTTGATGACTTCGTCGTTGCCTTCCCTCTCCAGCACGATGTCGTAGCGTCCTGTCGGGTTTTTCTCGGTGCGCACATCCTTGAGGTAGCGGAACTCTAATCGCGCGGTTGTCTGCAACAGGTCCCGCGCTTCCTGCTCGTCGGTAAAGCCCGGCAGCTCGATAACGATTTCCGTCTCGCCTTTTTGATAGATTGTAGGTTCAATCACGCCCAGCGAGTCGATGCGCCGAGAGAGAATGTCGATGACGAGGCGCATGCGCTCTGGGGTCCAAAGTTTTTGCTCTTCGGGCGAGAGTTTCTCTATTTCGGCACGCAAGGTCATGCGTAGCCCGCCCTGCACATCCAGCCCACGCCGTGCGGGATTTTTCCAAAACAGGTAGCCCGCCAGCGCCGTCAGCGCCACGATAATGCCCAGGTAGATGAAGTGCCTAATCAAGGTTCCTCTCCTCCTGCGTACTTGGAGGTATTATACCTGTTGCCGACGGTCTCGTTAGGGGGTGGCGTGTTCCAGCGTCTCGATAATCCACTCGTGCGCGGCGCGCAGGGTGCGTCCCTCGCCCAGCGCTTGCCGAATCTCGGTGAACGCTTGGAGTTGCGCCTGCCTTGCCGATTCGTCGCGCAGCAGGGGGATGAGCGCGCGGGTGAGCGTTTCGGGGGATGCCGTCTCCTGAATGAACTCAGGGCACACATCGCGCTGTAAAATCAGGTTCGGCAGACCGATCCAGCGCAGCTGCAGCCGCCGACGACGCAGTCGATACTCCAAGTTCATCAGCCAGTCGCCTCGATAGACGATGAGCATCGGGGTTCGGAGCAGCGCGGCTTCCAGCGTTGCCGTACCCGAACAGACAATCGCCGCGTCGGCGTGTGCCAGCAGGTTCCATACGGAGCGCGTCTCGGTTGGAATCCACTGGCGTGAGCCATCTGACCAAAGCGAATGAACCCAATCGGGGTTGAAGTGGGGCGCGACGGAGATGACAAACTGCGCTTCGGGCATGAGGGTGTAGACGCTGTCGGCGACGCGGGCGTACAGCGGGGTCAGCGCTCGCACCTCGTGCCGACGACTGCCTGGCAGGAGGGCAACGATGGGACGGTAGGGGTCCAACCCCAATCGTTCGCTAAACGCCTCTTTCGTTTCAGAGGGGTGGGCGAGGCGGAGCAACGGGTGCGGCACCCACTGCGCCCGTGCGCCCATCGCCCGCAACTGCGCCGCAGACCACTCAAAGGGCGTCAGAATCAGCGCCGCGCACTGCGGCACATCCGCCCCCTGACGCTCGCGCCGCCAACTGCCAGGCGGCATGTAGTAAACCACGCGCATCTGCTGCGCCTTCGCCCAGCGACAGAGGGGGACATTGAACGCGCCGAAATCGATAGGGATAATCAAATCAGGTCGCGTCGCGCTCAGGAATCGCTTGACGCGCTGGAAGGCGAGCGCGACTTTCGGGGCGACTTTGAGCGACTCGACAATGCCGATCGCACCCCAGTGGCGGCTGTCGGCAATCAGGCGCACGCCTGCCGCCGCCATCCGCGTGCCACCTATGCCGTAAACTTCAACATCAGGCAAGCGGGCTTTGAGGTGCTGCGCCACATCCGCCCCGTAGAGGTCGCCTGAGGCCTCGCCCGACACAATGACCACCGAGCGTCTCATTTGCGCGCAGGCCGATCTAAAGCGCGTCCGTTGCGTCCCTGTCGAATCTGCTCCATAAACTCCAGTAGATATTCCAGCTCCGCCGACATGGGAACCTCCGCTCGGATTTTCTCGATGGCTTGGCTCAAGTTCAACTCGGAGAAGAACATCCATCGGCAGGCTTTACGCAGGGCGTCGCGCGTAGGTTCGGGCACGCCTGCGCGTTTTAACCCGACGAGATTGACGCCCCGCACCTCCGCAGGGCTACCCTCCACGATCATAAACGGTGGCACATCGCGCACAATCCGCGACATCCCGCCTACCATCGCCAACTTGCCGATGCGGGTGAACTGGTGGATGCCTGCCATACCGCCGAGATTCGCGCCGTCCTCGATGACGCAGTGCCCACTAACGCCCACTGAGTTCGCCATCACCACGCCGTCGCCTACGACGCAGTTGTGTCCGATATGCACATATGCCATCAGGAAGTTGTTGTTGCCGATTATCGTCGCTTGCTCCTCGCCGCTGGCGCGATGGATGGTCACATACTCACGAATCCAGTTGTTGTCGCCGATTTTGAGATAGCTCCGCTCGTGCTTGAACTTGCGATCTTGTGGCGGTGCGCCCAGCACGGCGCCGTGATAGATGAGGTTGTTGCGCCCGATGTGCGTGTGCTCCTCGATAATCACATGGGCGCCGAGGGTAGTGCCTGCGCCGATGCGCACATTCGCGCCGATGATGCAGTAGGGACCTACCTCTACACCGTCGTCCAGCTCAGCATTCGGATGCACCACTGCGGTCGGGTGGACTGTGGTCATCGCTTTTTGCCTCAAGAGTTTGCCTCGTGCGTTTGTAGCAGCGCGTCGGGCGGCGGGCTATGGAATCGGTCGGGTTCGGGCATGGCGAAGGTGATTTCCGCTTCGGCGGCGATTTCGCCGTTTACGCGAGCGACCGCCTTCACGCGCCCCACCTCACGCCGCATCCAGAGCATCTCCACCTCCATAATGAGCGTGTCGCCTGGCACTACAGGGCGTCGGAACCGCGCGTTGTCGATGCCACCCAGCAGGGCAACTCGATTGCGCAAATGAGGCTGCAGCATCACCATCACGCCGCCCACCTGCGCCATCGCCTCCAGAATCAGCACCCCCGGCATAATCGCCTTCACCGGGAAGTGTCCCTGAAAGAAGCTCTCGTTGATGGTGACATTCTTCAGCCCGACCGCGCGCCGCCCCGGCTCCAACTCCAGAATCCGATCCACCAGCAGAAACGGATAACGGTGGGGGATCACCTGCCGTATCTGTTCGATATCCAAAAGGAACTCCGCCATCCTTACTCCTCCGCAAGGAACCGCTGTGCCACCAGCCGTGCCAACTGCACATTGAGCGCGTGCCCTGGTTTGACCGCAACCAAAGTGAAGCGTCGCAGGCGCACGCCACTTAGGTACAAATCGCCCACGACATCGAGCAGTTTGTGGCGCAGCGGTTCATCCTCGAAACGCGCGGGATTATGATACCCAGTTTCGTCAATGACAAGGGCGTTTTCCAGGGCGCCGCCGAGGGCGAGACCTTGCGCCCGCAACGCCTCCACCTCGCGCAGGAAACCGAAAGTGCGCGCGGGCGCGATTGCAGAACGCGCGTTCTCAATCGGGAACGCGCCTGCCTGCACACCGAGCGGCTCTGGGAACTGGATGTAGCCGAACATCATGCCCCCCGAAAGTGAAAGGGCAAGGTAGCGGTCTGCGTGGCGAACCTGGAGAAGGTCTTCGCTCGCCCCTTCCGCTGCGTCGGGCAGCGGGGTAGGAGAGGGAGGGCAGATTGCCTCCACGAACGGCAGAGCGCTCCCGTCCAGAATCGGGATCTCCTCACCTCGCATTACCTCAATGAGGCAGTGCGTGATGCCTGTCATCCACAACGCTGCCATCAGATGCTCAACCGTGCCGATGGTCACCCCACTGTCGCCCAGCACAGTGGCTCGTGTGGTGTCCACGACATAGTCCCACCGCGCTGGAAAAGTATGATTGCCTTTGCGAATAACAATTCGGCACGGAGCGAAATTTGTCGGCGGGGATGCTGCCGCTGTGCCCCCCGCCTTCGCGGGAGCGATGTCTTCGCGCAGGCTTGGCTCCACAGGATGCAGCGCGATCTTGCACCGTGTCCCTGTATGCAAGCCCACGCCTTCAAAGTAGAGCGTCTCGCGCACCGTGCTAACGGTTTCCATTCGGTTGGGGCGTCTCCTCCTCGTCCTCAGTATAGTAGAAAGTACCGCGCGCCCCCTGAGGTAGTTCTACGGTTTCTTCGCCTTCTTTGAGCGATACAATTGCCAAAGCGGTCTCTATTCGCAGGCGGTCTGGCTCGTCCAAGATGACCTTGCCCTTCAGGGTGAGCCGCTCGGCTTTCTGGTCGTACTCGGCTTCGTCGGCGAGTAGGGTGCGCGTGCGTCCCTCTGGCAGTTGCTGCACCGCCTTGATATTGCCCTGCAGGTAGGCAACTTTGCGCCGATAGAAGTATTCGATTTTGTCGCAGGTCGCATCGATGGGGTAGCGTTTTGCTTGCTCCACTTCGCTTTCTGTTTCGCCTTCTGGGGGCGGCGGGGTCTCACGCGGCTTGATGCGCATCCGCACGCCGTTTTGCAGCACGGCGCGTTTCTGGTTGTCGCCGTACCAGATTTCGAGTTTCGTGCCCTCCAGATCGATTCGGGGGTCTTCAAGGAGCAGTTTGCCTGTCGCGAGGGCATAGCGTTTGCGGTCGAACACCTTAGCGCGCTCTGCCGTTGCAAGCGTATCGCCGTCTTTCAGGCGCAGTCCTTCCACCTCGGAATGGTCGCTGCGTAGGGTCGCCTTATCCCAACTGAGGTCGACCGCGCGCTTTGGAGACGGCTGTTCCTGCAGCAGCGACGCGCTCACCCGAAACGCTCCCCGCTCCAGTTCGAGGATGCCTGAAGCGGTGTCCCAGTACAGCTGCTGAATAGTTCCCTGCCCGTCTGCCCAGCGCAGATGCAAGGGGCGTTCGGCGACAATTTGGTGCTTTCGCAGGTCCCAGTGAAGCCAACTGGTCTGCACGGTCAGGGGTGTGCTGCCGAGCGGATGGCGGCGGATGGTGAGCGTCGGATCGCCTATGATGTGCAGTCGTCGCGCGGGGTAGTTGTAAACCAGTTCGCGGGCGCGGGCCGTGCCGAGGGGCGTGCCTCGTTCGTCGTAAATCGTCGCCTGACGCAGGTTCCGCGCCCGCCAGTGGACGCGATTGCGCTCAATTTCCAGCGCATCGAACTGCAAGGTTGCCAGTATACGCTTGCCGTCGCGCAGGGTGAGCGTCGGGCGTTCAAGATAGAGTTCGAGGTTCTGCAGATCGGGGGGAATATTCGCGAGCGTGCGCAGGAACGGATCCTGCCGACGCACAAGCTCAACGCCCCACAGCAGCGCCAACGCACTTAGAATCACCAGACCGAACTGAAACAGAGGGCGCATAAGACGCGCCCTCCGAATAAGCACGCGCTCAGGGGCAGACATCATCCACAGGCGGCGGCGGGATCTGCGGATTGTTCGGGAAGATTTCGATTACGCCGAAGTCGATGAGCTTCGGTGCGCCGAACACTGTCTTCACCACGCCCGCCTGATTCGAAGCGACCAGACATGCCGCCGCCGTTGTCGCGGTATCGGGCGTTTGAATGACGCGCTTGAGATTCTGTGGGTCTGTATGGCGCACCACAGCGGTATAGCCAGCGGGGCGCTTGACCCATATCCCGCGAAAGAACAGGTTGTCGCCCACATTGCGCAAGATGAAGTCGCCGACACGCGCGTCGCTTTTAATCGCGCGGGCAACGGTGAGCGAAATCTCGCCAGGATTGCCCGACGCGGTGGACACTACCTGGGCAAAGGCGATGGGACCCGTATCGGTCATAAAGTAGATTTCCGCACCCTGAACTGGGTTGCCTGTGGTGGGGTCAATCACGCGCACGAAGGCGACCCGTTCGGTCGCCACGATGCTCGCGCCGCCGCCCCCGCCGTTCCCACCGCATCCGTGCAGCAGCACAGCGAGCGCCGTCAGTGCCAGTGCTACCGATAGTCGTTTCATTCGCTGAAAACGCCTCCTCTAATCGCCATCTAATTCTACCCGTTAGACTGCTTTCCTGCCGAATTCGTTACGGTGGGCGAGGGGGTTTCATCAACCTGATATGCCCGCCATGCTCGAACGAGGCGGTTTGGCTCCCATGGGGCGCGAAGAAACAGCGTGCCGATGCTGAAGGCGCGTGCGCCGAGTTCCCAGAGTTCGTGCAGGTCTTGCAAAGTGTAAATCCCGCCGCCCGCAATCACCGGCAGGCGCGTGGAGTCGCGCAGGCGTCGTATCGCTTCACGCACGAAGGGGCGTATCGGCTCGCCTGAGACCCCACCCCCGCCCAACCGCGCCAAAGGCGAAGGTTTTGCCCCGAACACCAGATGCCACGGCACAGCGTTGATTGCATGAATCGCTTCGGCGACACCCTCCAGCGACTGTGCGATTGCCACATAGGGCTGGTCATAGCCGACTTTGACAATCAGGGGATGCCCCGCCTCCTGCAGGGCGCAGGCAATCACCCGCACATGATTCACAACATCCACTTCGCAGTGTTCTACATTCGGGCAGGAGGCGTTGAGTTCGATCGCGGCGAGGTTTAGGGGACGCAGCTTCTGGGCGAAGGCGCGTGCCTCCTCTTCATTTTCAGGGAAGACGGACACCACCGTCTGCAGGCCCATGCGTTGCATGCGGGGGTAGCAGACGCGGATCCACCAGTCGATTCCGGGATTCGTCAGTCCGACGGCGTTCACGACGCCGCCTGGGATCAGCCGTACGCAGCGCCAAGGGGCGTACCAACGCAGATTGCCCTTGCGCGGGCGTAGAGTAAGCGTCTTGACGACAATCGTGAACTCCTGGGGGTTCAGGATGCCGAGCCAGCGTAGGGGGTACTCCCACCACCAGCCACGCCCATCATAGCCCAGCGCGCCACTGCCTGTGAGAAACTCCACCCGCGCCCCGTTGGAGAACTCGATCATCAACACTCACTCCCGCCCGACAGGCTGAAGGAGGGGCTGCACCTTCAAAAACGCTTGCACCACGCGCGGATCAAATAGTGCGCCTGCGCCGCGTTGGATTTCCTCCACCGCGCGCGCTTCCGAGTAGGCGGGACGGTAGGGCATCTCTGTGCGCATGCCGTCGAACGCCTCGGCAACTGCCAGAATCCGTGCTGGTAAGGGAATTTGCTCGCCGCGCCAACCATGGGGATAGCCTGAGCCATCCCATCGTTCGTGATGACACTCGATCCAGAGCGCGAGCTCCCGAAACCGATGGATGCGACCGACCAGCTGCACGCTAAGACGGGGATGCTCGTGAATCTGGTGCCACTGCTCAGGGGAGAGCGGGGTCACGGTAAGCAGTTCGTTCGACAGTCCCAGCATGCCGATGTCGTGCAACGCCGCTGCCAGTCGCAATCCGCGCAGGGTCGCCTTGCTCAGCCCCAGTTCGCAGCCAATTGCGACCGCGTAGGACGCCACGCGCTCGCTGTGCCCCTCTAAATGCGGATGCGCAAGTTCCAGCGCGCGCGTCAACGCCCGTACCACATCGTTTTCCATCCGTATGAGCTGGTCGCGCGTCAATAGAACCTCCCTGTGTTGCCGATTATACCTCGTTAGCGCGCGTTTACGCCACGCGGTAGAGGGGCGTACTGGCTTTCGTGGCAGAGTTCGCGCCATGTTTCGCCGTTCAAGGTGCAGACACGCCACAGACGCACACGCACGCCTGCACGACCCGTCTGGGTGCGAAAGCCCACCGCAACAGGCGCAGGCGAAATCGAGAGCCGCTCTGGTATCAGGGAACATTCAGGCACATGCTGGCGCACCGTCGCTGCAGAAGCGTGAGCGTAAATCTTGCACACAAGCCGTGAACGCGCCACGGTGAACTGCACGCGACACGGAAACGGATACGGGTTGCGCAGTTTCAGGTCCGCGATCCCCTGTGCCACGGCAGCATCGCGTCCTGAGGGGATGTAGCTGGGCGCGATGGTGTGTGCGTGGCGTTCCACCACCTCCAGCCCTGCAAGGAGCGCCGCGTTGTAGAGCGTCGTGGAGGTCTGACATACACCGCCGCCCCACGCGGGCACGAGGATCCCGCCGTAGCTCACAGGGGCACGCACATACCCCTCCGAGCGCACCCACGGCCCCACCGCCTCATTGAATGACCAGAGTTCCCCCGGCTGAAGAATCGTGCCATTCACGCGCTTTGCGGCGAGCGTGGCGTTGTAACGCTGCCCTTGCGTGCGCCCCTCCAGCGAGGTGGCGAACTCCACCAGTAGGATTTCAGACTGAGAAGGCGCGTTATGGCGACATCCTGCCAGACACAATCCCAGCCACAGCAGCAATCCGACCCAGCGCACAGCCATGCATTAGACGCGCGGCGAGGCATTCCTGCTACGCAGCTTCGGGCTGATAGACGCATACTTGATTTCGTCCGTTGCGCTTGGCGCGGTAAAGCGCGGCGTCCGCTTCGTAAAGTAGCGCAGCAGGCGCAGTCCCGAACCGATAGCTCGCCACGCCGAGACTGGCAGAGACAGGCGCGTGCGGGTTCTGAATCGCGCTAATTTGTCTGCGCAGACGCTCTGCGACCTGAACTGCCTGCTCAAGCGTGGTATTGGGCAGTAGTAGGGCGAACTCCTCGCCACCGTAGCGCGCTGCGACATCGTAAGCGCGCGCCGATTGACGCAACACTTCCGCAACCTGCTTGAGCAACTCGTCCCCTGCAGGGTGCCCGAAGCAGTCGTTGAACTCCTTGAAGTAGTCGATGTCGAGCATTATCAGCGATAACGGCTGCCGATGACGCTCTGCCATCTGGACGAGGCTGGCAAGCGACTCTTGGAATGCGCGGTGATTTTTCAGCCCAGTTAGCCCGTCCGTCACTGCCGCCTGCGCCAGCAACTGGTTCGCTTCGGTAAGCTCTTGGTTGAGCCGAGCGAGATTTTGGTGCGCCGCCTGCAGTTGCTGGTAAAGCGCCTGCAGCTCCTCGTTCTGTGCCTGAATCTCTTCATGTTGGCGCACCTGCTCCTCGAACGCTTGTTGAAGCTGCCTCGCCATTGCGTTGAAGGTGCGCGCCAAAAAACCGAACTCATCGCGTGCAGCGTAAGGAACCCGCGCATCCCAGTCCCCCGACGCCAGACGCTGTATTGCCGTGAGGAACCGCGCGATATACGCCCGTAGAAACCAGACCAGCGCCAGACTTGCCAGAAAAGCAATTCCAACGCTTATGCCTATCACATACCGCTGCGCCGTATATCGCACTTCACTGACCAAGAGCGTTTCCGAAAGGGGAGACTCTATCTTCAGGGCAGCTATTGGTTTTTTTGTGGAGTCGCGCAGTATGATAGCGTCTTTATCTACCCCTTCGGACGAAGGGGCAAGCAGATTGGTGTCCGTGTAGAGCGTCAAGGCAACTCGGTTGCCGAGCTGCTCGCTGATTCGATCCAACTGTGCGCGGTTCAACGCTCGCGCTAAGATTAGAACCCCTACATGGGGATGTTCCCACTCCTCGTCATAGATAGGAGTCGCGCTCATCAGGTAAACGGTTCCGTTGTGCCGAATTAATCCCGCATCGCCCTTTCCCCGTAGGGCATCCTGAACAAGAGGGAAGCGTGTCAGCCACTCGCTCTCAGGTTCTGTGCTAACCAGTGGTGTGCCGTCAGCCTGAAGAACGGTTACAATATCGTAGTAAAAGTGATGTGTCAGCCATTCTATCGTGTTCGTGTGGAGCCATTTGAGGTCGCGTTGTAGCACTGCTTCACGCGCGTCATTCCAAACGCTGTAGTCTTCGCCGTGTCGCAGGAGGTTCATCAGTTCCCGCTCTATAATTAGCTGAGCGACTTGCGCCCGACGCATCTGATTGAGGCGCGCCTGCGTCCCCAGAGCCGCATCAAGGTAGAGAAGGTTGAGAGCAGTCCAGGGGGTTAGTAGCGCCACAAGAATCAGCGTTAGTGTAAATGCGAACCGCAAGCCGATGGGGGTGCGTTCCCAGCGATGGCGCACCTGCCATCCCCATCGGCTCAGATAGAGTCTGCCTGCCTCTTGCCAGCGCTGTCGCATGCACTCATGCGCGTTATTCCATACCGCCTGAGAACGCCTCAAGCGTGAAAACGGTATAATCCATGCGTATGTTTCGGCTAAGCGCTGAGTTTCAGCCGCGCGGCGACCAGCCTCAAGCGATTGAGAAGCTGGTGGAGGGGCTGAAACGCGGTTACAAGTTTCAAACGCTGCTGGGGGCAACGGGCACAGGTAAAACTTTCACGATGGCGTCCGTAATCGCCGCGGTTCAGCGTCCTGCCCTTGTGATTGCACACAACAAAACGCTGGCGGCGCAGCTCTGTCAGGAGTTCCGCGCGTTCTTCCCAGAAAACGCCGTTCATTTTTTCATCAGTTATTACGATTACTACCAACCCGAAGCCTATGTGCCTCAGTCGGACACCTATATTGAGAAGACCGCCTCTATCAACGACGAGATTGATCGGCTGCGCCACGCCGCCACGCAGGCAGTGTTGGAGCGCCGCGATGTGATTGTTGTCGCCAGCGTCTCCAGCATTTATGGATTGGGATCGCCCCAAGAGTACCTGCGTAGCATCGTGACCGTCAAGCGCGGCGACCGCCTCGACCCGCACGAACTCGCGATGCGGCTCGTAGAACTGCAATACACGCGCTCGGATATGGTGCTGGGGCGCGGCACATTTCGCATTCGCGGCGATGTGATTGATGTCCAACCTGCAGATGAAGAGTATGTCACGCGCATCGAGCTTTTCGGCGATGAAGTCGAACGGCTCTATGAATACGATCCGCTCAAAGGCGAGATTATCTGCGAATTGGAGAGGGCGAGCTTCTTCCCCGCAACGCACTATGTAACGCCATGGGATAGGCTGGACGATATTATTGCTCAGATTCGCGAAGAGCTGGAGGCGCAAGTTGCCTATTTCGAGTCGCAAGGGCGTCTCCTGGAAGCCCAGCGCATCCGCCAACGCACCGAGATGGATTTGGAAATGATGCGCGAACTGGGCTACTGCAACGGCATCGAGAACTACTCGCGCTATTTCGACGGGCGTCGCCCTGGCGAGCCACCCTACACCCTGTTAGATTACTTCCCTGAAGATTACATTCTGTTCATTGATGAATCGCACCAAACCATCCCACAGATTCGCGCGATGTACAACGGCGACCTGCAGCGCAAACGCACGCTGGTTGAATACGGCTTTCGGCTGCCCTCTGCGCTGGATAACCGCCCGCTACGCTTCGAGGAGTTTCTACAGCGGGTGAGGCAGGCTATTTTCGTGTCGGCAACGCCGGGGCCTTTTGAGCGCAAGGTCAGCCAGCAGATTGTAGAGCAGATTATCCGCCCGACGGGCTTGCTTGATCCCGAAGTCATCGTGCGCCCAACGGCAGGACAGGTGGATGACCTAATCGCCGAAATTCGCCGCCGTATTGAGCGTGAGGAGCGGGTGCTGGTGACCACGCTCACCAAGAAAATGGCGGAAGACCTGACGAGCTATCTGCAGGAGTTGGGTATTCGCGTGCAGTACCTCCATTCTGATGTGCAATCGCTGGAACGCGCGGAGATTCTACGCGACTTACGGCTCGGAACATACGATGTTGTAGTTGGCGTGAATCTGCTGCGTGAAGGGCTGGATCTGCCTGAGGTCTCGCTGGTGGCGATTCTCGACGCCGACAAGGAAGGCTTCTTACGCTCGGAAACTTCCCTGATTCAGACCATTGGGCGCGCTGCCCGCAACAAGTTCGGACAGGTCATTTTGTACGCCGACCGCATCACCGGCTCGATGCAGCGCGCTATTGAGGAGACCAACCGCCGTCGGCAGATTCAAATGGAGTACAACCAACGGCACGGCATCACTCCCGAAACCGTGCGCAAGGAGGTTCGTGAGACGGTACGCGCCTACAAAGTGGCGGAGGAGCGCGCCGCCTACCAGATTGTGGATACCGATCGGGTGGCGTTTGAAGATCTGCCGATAGTCATAAGTCGCCTTGAGCAGGAAATGCGTCAGGCGGCAAAATCGCTGGAGTTCGAACGGGCGGCAATTTTGCGCGATGAGATACAGCGACTGCGCAGGATTCTGGAACAGAGCGTCGTATAGGGGCTAAAGAAACTGGCTGACCCGACCGATAATATAGGGCGTAGTAAGCCGAGACAGAAAAAGGCAAACCTGTAGTGATGCAGGGGCGCAAAGCCTATGGGTCTGTCGTAGGAAAGTAGGACAGATAGCCGGGTTGCCTGTCTCCGGCTTGCTGGGCAACTCAGCAAGATAGGAGGCAGAACGATGCAAATCTCGTTGGAGGAACTGCAGAAGGTGGCGCGTGCCTATCGGGCTCAACAGAAGGGTACAGCCCCGTTGGAGCCTGTGCCCGCGCCGTTCGTCGCTTGCGAAGAAACCGACCAACAGTTGGCGCGCGAAGTCGCACAACTCCTAACCCAAACGCCTGATGTGCGCGAGGCACGAATGGAGGAAGCCACAAAAGAACCGCTCCCCGCGAAAATCATCGCTGCATCCATCATGCGGCGCGTGATAGCGGACAAAATGTCGCAGTGAATGGGCAGGGGAAACTCCTCTCCTGCCCTGCCACTTTGCAGGAATCTTTCTGATTGCGTAGAACTGCTACCCCGTGCCACAAAACGGTTGGGTGCTGGCAGTTGTTAATCAGAAAGGCGGTGTCGGTAAGACCACGACCGCGATTAACTTGGCTGCGGGTCTCGCGCGAGCGGGTGAGCGGACGCTCCTGATAGATGCTGACCCCCAAGCCAACGCTACCAGCGGACTGGGAGTAGACCCACGCCGTCAAGAGAACGACCTGTTTACTCTGATCCAGCAGCGCCTTGCAAATCCTCAGTTTCAGCTGTCAGAAGAACTTTTAGTAGACACCCAGCGCCCCAATCTGTATCTGCTTCCTGCAAGCATCGACCTTGCAGGCAGTGATATCCTGCTTGCCTCTCAGATTGCACGCGAAGCGATTTTGCGAAATCTTATCGCACCCTTGCGCGCGAGATACAACTGGATTATTATCGATACCCCCCCGTCGCTCGGCATTCTTACAATCAATGCGCTCACCGCAGCTGATGGTCTGATTGTGCCAGTTCAGTGCGAATACTATGCTCTTGAAGGTCTCTCTCAGCTGCTTCAAACTGTGGATTTGGTGCGCCAACATCTGAATCCAAAACTTGAGATTTGGAAGGTCGTATTGACGATGTATGATGCCCGTACGAGATTGGCTGAACAGGTGGAAAGCGAGGTTCGGAAGTTCTTTGGTACGAAAGTGGCTCAAGTGGTTGTCCCACGCAACATTCGGGTCAGCGAGTCGCCGAGCTTTGGGCAGCCCGTGATTGAGTATGACCCTCGTTCACGCGGTGCTCAAGCGTATCAAGAACTTGTTGAGGAGGTAAGACAGTATGCCACGTCCAGCGCTCGGTAGAGGATTGGGTGCCTTGATTGGTCAGAACGACTTCGCGGAAACGCTTATTCGGGAAATCCCGATTGACAAAATACGCCCGAACCCTTATCAGCCTCGCCAGCAGTTTCGTGACGAATCTTTGACAGAGTTGGCTGCGTCGATCCGGGAAATGGGAGTAATCCAGCCGATTATCGTCAGACAGGAAGGCGACAGCGATTATGTATTGGTGGCTGGCGAGCGTCGCCTTCGTGCAGCAAAGATGGCAGGTTTGGCAACCATTCCAGCGATTGTGCGCTCGCCATCGGAACAACAGATGCTGGAGATGGCACTGGTTGAGAATGTGCAGAGGGAGGATATCAACCCTATCGATGCTGCGCTGGCATATAAGCGGCTTATGGAGGAGTTCGGGATGACGCAAGAGCAAGTAGCGCAGCGTGTGGGTAAGAGTGTCCCCGCTGTTTCTAACACGCTGCGACTGCTTCAATTGCCAGAGTATATCATCAAGAGCCTCAAGGAGGGCGCCATAAGCGAGGGGCACGGGCGCGCCCTGCTTATGGTGAAGGATCCGACTCTGCAACGACAGTTGTGGAGCGATATTATAACCGAGGGTCTAAGTGTTCGTGCGTCGGAGCTGCGCGCCCGCGAACTGCGTTCGATGAACCCCACTCCCCGAAACGCCCCCGAGTCGGCCCCCCAGCCGTCTCCTGCATCGCCTGAGTTGAAGGCGTTGGAGCAGAATCTGAGCGCATACTTGGGGACGCGCGTCCAGGTCGTTCAGTGGGGGGGCGGGGGAGGCAGAATCGTGATTGAGTTTTATTCGGAGGAGGAACTGGGACGAATTTTGGAAATCATAGCACCGAGCGGGCTGTAGCTTTTCATGTGAAAACCCCGGAGGAACGGTATGGAGCAACGACGACAACAAGCGCGCGAGAGATTCCGCAAAATGCGGTTCGGCATGTTTGTTCACTGGGGCATTTACTCGCTCTTGGAACGGGGTGAGTGGGTCATGCACCTGGAAAAAATCCCCAGTTCCGAGTATCGCTCTCTGATGGAACAGTTTAACCCGCGACTATTCAACGCGGAAGAATGGGTCAGGCTTGCCAAAAAGGCAGGCATGCGATATATAACTATCACGGCAAAGCATCATGACGGTTTCTGCATGTACGACAGTGAACTGACCGACTACAAAATCACCAACACCCCCTTCAAGCGCGATGTGTTGAAAGAACTGGCACATGCCTGCCGCAGAGCAAAAATCGCCCTGTTGTTCTACTACTCGCCTCTTGACTGGCAACACCCCGCCTATAGAACAGACTGGGACACCTACACACATTACTGGCACGGTCAGGTTCTGGAACTGGTTCGGAAGTACCGTCCCGATGGAATCTGGTTGGATGGGTGTTGGGATAAGCCAGAAAATCTGGATGAGACTTGGAAACTCACGAAACTTTATCGAACACTTCGCTCAATAGCACCTGCACTCCTGATTGCTAATAACCATCATCAGAAACCTCTTCCAGAAGAAGACATACAAATCTATGAGCAGGATTTACCCGGTGAGAATAAGGCTGGCTTCAATCCTGTCCAGCCCAGCGACGATGCGCTGCTCGAGACCTGCATGACCATCAACAATAGCTGGGGCTATAACGCTCAAGATGCTCAACACAAGTCCGTTTCCCAGCTCGTTCGTATCCTTGCAGAGTGTGCAGGGCGAGACGCTAATCTGCTGCTAAATGTTGGTCCCAAACCCGACGGTACGATTCAGGTGGAACA
>CALAMM010000035.1 GCA_937925775.1 uncultured Fimbriimonadales bacterium | reverse complement strand
GCCCAAGCGAACTTCGAGCGCGCCCAGCAACTCTACCAGCAAGGCGCAATCCCCAAGCAGCAGTTAGACTCCGCCAAAACCGCCTTCGAGGCGGCGCAAGCCCAGCTGCGCCAAGCGGAGGAGACGCTGAGCCTCGTGCGCGAGGGCGCGCGCCGTGAAGATATCGAAGCCGCCGAGCAAGCCGTGCGCCAAGCGGAGGAAGCCTACCGCCAAGCGACGCTGGGCAAAGCGCAGGACGAGCTGGCACAACAGCGCGTGGACGCCGCCCGCGCCGCCCTGCAACAAGCGCGCACACAAGTCGCCCTGCTCAGACAACAACTTGCCGATACCGTTATCCGCGCGCCGTTCGACGGCATCGTCGCCGACCGCTTCGTGGAAGTCGGCTCAATGGCAGGCGCAGGCACACCCATAGCCCGTATCGTAACCGTCGACCGCCTCTACTTCGAAGCCACGCTGCCCGAAGTGCTGCTGCGCGATGTGAAAGTCGGACAGCAGGTGGAGACGCGCGTCGACGCCTTCCCCGATCGCGTGTTCGTCGGGCGCGTGGAAGCCATCTACCCCACTGTCGCCGACCAAGCACGCAACCTGCGCATCCGCGTCAGCCTCGCTAACCCCGCTGACCTCCCCCTGAAAGCAGGGCTGTTCGCACGCGGCGAAATCCGACTGCGTGAATACAAAAATGTGCCCCTCACGCCCAAGCTCGCGCTCCTCGAAAAAGGCGGCGCAACGCGCGTGTTCGTCGTGGAAAACGGCGTCGCCAAACAACGCGAACTCAAGGTCATCGCCACGAACACCGAAGTCGTTTACGCAACAGGCGTGCAACCGGGCGAGACCGTCGTGGTGCGCGGGCAAGACCTGCTGAGCGATGGGCAACCCGTGCGCATCATCGAACAATAAGGAGGCGATACTATGTGGATGACCCGACTCGCGCTAAACCGCCCAGTCACGATTATGGTGTTCGTGGTCGCAATCCTCGTGCTGGGCTACTACGCGCTGGGCAAAATGCAGGTAGAGCTGCAGCCGAAAGTGGACTTCCCCGTTATCACAATCATCACTGCGTACCCAGGCGCATCGCCTGAGGAAGTGGAGACCCTTATCAGTAAACCGATTGAAGATGCTGTGGCGGGGGTAGAGGGGCTGCGCCAAATCAGCTCTACCTCACAGTTCAGCCTCTCGCAGGTCGCGCTGGAGTTTTACATCGGCACGGACATCAGCCAAGCGTATATTGATGTGCAGGCGAAGGTGAACACGGCAATCGCCCAGTTGCCCGACGGTGCGGAGCGCCCCACGATTCTCAAACTGGACACGCAATCGCAGCCGACGATGTATATCTCGCTCACGGGCAACCGCCCCGCGTATGAGCTGCGCGACCTCGCCGAGAATGTAATTAAAGACCGCCTCGCCAGCGTGCCTGGCGTCGCTGCCGTCTCGGTAGCGGGCGGCGAGAAACGCGAAATCCAAGTTGCTGTCGATAAGCAACGCCTCAACGCCTACGGGCTGTCCATCAACGCTATCGTACGGGCGTTGCAAGGGGCGAGCTTGAATGTGCCTGCAGGGCGCATCACAGAAGGCGAACGCGACTACAGCGTACGCCTACTCGGCGAATTCAAATCGGTGGACGAACTGCGCAACTTGGAAATCTATCTCCAGAACCCGCGCAATCCGATGCAGCGCGGCAGCGTCATCCGCCTCAAGGATATTGCCGAGGTGCGCGATGCCGTCGTGGAGCGCACCGAGATTACGCGCGTGAATGGCAAGGAGGATGTCTCGTTGGTCGTGCAAAAAACCAGCGACGGCAACGCAATTGAGGTGTCGGAGGGTGTCAAGGCGCAAATCCAACGCCTGCAACGCGAATATCCCGACCTGCAGTTCACCATCACGCAGGATGAAGCCGACTCGGTCAAGGAAAGCCTCGCCGACCTGCGCATGGCACTGGGCATCGCGATTGTGCTGGTGGTGCTGATTATCTATCTGTTCCTTTATAATGTGCGCGGCGCGTTCATCGTCTCGTTGGCAATCCCGACCTGCTTCTTCGCAGCGTTTATCGCGATGTATTTCTTCGGGTTCACGATTAACTTTATGACGATGCTCGCGCTCTCGCTGGCGGTGGGCGTGCTGGTGGACGATGCGATTGTGGTGATTGAGAACATCTACCGCCACCTATCGCTGGGTGAGGAGCCGATGGAGGCGGCGTATAACGGGCGCACTGAGATTGGCTTAGCAGCGATTACGATTACCTTTGTGGATGTGGTGGTGTTCCTGCCGATTGCGTTTATGGGTGGTGTGACGGGGCAGTTCTTCCGCTCGTTCGGGATTACGGTTGCCGTCACGGTGTTGTTCTCGCTGATTGTCTCCTTCACGCTGACGCCGATGCTGGCGAGCCGTTTGTATCGTCGGGGCGAGGCGTTGGAGGAGCCGCGGGGGTTCTTCCGCTGGTTTGATAATCGGCTGAACGCGCTCAAGCGGCAGTATCGGCGGGCGTTGGCATGGTCGCTACGCCATCGCTGGCTGGTGATTCTGACCGCGAACGGCGCACTCGTGGCGACCTTCGTAATCATTATCGGCTCGGCGATAGCAGGCAGCCCGCTGTTGCCCTTCCGCTTCGCGCCCTCGCAAGACCAAGGGCTGATTCAAGTCACGATTAAGATGCCTCCTGACGCCGCGCTCGCGCAGACCGACGCCGTCGCCAAACGCATCGAGGAAGCCGCGCTCAGCATCCCCGAAGTGAAGTATGTTTCCACGCGCTTGGGGCGGCTGTCGGCAGGCGTCTTCGGCGCGGGCGATACAGGACCGCGCTTCGCCAGCATGCAAATCACGCTCCACGAGAAGAAAGCGCTGCTGGACAGCCTGATGTTCTGGGTCAAACACGACGAGCAGCTGCGCACACGCCGCGACATCGAGATCGCAGCGGAGCTGCGCCAAAAGATCGGCGAGATCCCAGGCGCGCAGATTACAGTGAACGCGGTTTCGGGCTTTCGCGGCGGTGGATTCGGTGCGCCCATCCAACTCGCGCTGGTGGGCAAAGATACCGACACCCTGCTGGAGACCGCCGAGAAGGTGCGACGCCTCATCGCCGCAATCCCCGGAATCAAAGACCCTGACCTCTCGTGGTCGGCGGGGAAGCCTGAACTGCAGGTGCGCGTGGATCGCGAGAAGGCGACGGCGCTGGGGGTGAGTTTGGCGGAAATCGCCGCCGCGCTGCGCACCGCCTACGAAGGCGATGTCAGCGTCAAGTACCGCGAGGCAGGACAAGAGTACGATGTGCGCGTGCGCCTGCGCGAAGACCAACGCCGACGCCTCACCGACCTGAACGACCTCGCAGTCGCCTACATCCAGGGCGCACCCGTGTACCTGCGTGATGTGGCGCAAATCACCCTCGGCGAAGGCCCCACCAAAATCGAACGCACCGACCGCCAGCGACGCATCACCGTCACGGCAAACCTACTGCCCGGCTACACACCAGGCAACATGCGCCAGATTATCGACGCGAAGCTGCGCGAGGCGAATGTCGTCCCCCCAGGCGTGCGGGCACAGTGGTTTGGCGAGAACGAAGTGATGGCGCGTGAGGGCGTCTACATGGCGCAAGCCCTGCTGCTCGCGCTCATTCTGGTCTACCTGCTGATGGTCGCGCTGTTCGAGAACTGGCTCTACCCATTCATTATCATGTTCAGCCAGCCGCAAGCGTTGGTAGGCGCGCTGCTCGCGCTGATTCTCTTCCGCTCCGAGTTGAACATCATCTCGATGATTGGCATCATCGCGCTGGTGGGCATCGTGGGCAAGAACGCCATCCTACTGGTGGACTACACGAACACGCTGCGCCAGCGGGGGCTGTCGCGCGACGAGGCGCTCTTGGAATCGGGCGAGACGCGCCTGCGTCCGATTCTGATGACCACGCTCTCACTGGTGCTGGCGATGATCCCTATCGCGCTTGCAGTCGGGCGCGGCTCTGAGTTCCGCGCACCGCTGGGCATCGTGCTGCTGGGCGGGCTAACAGTCAGCACACTGCTCACGCTGATAGTAATCCCCTGCATGTACAGCGTGATGGACGACCTCACGCGCTTCTTGGGACGCATCATTTGGAAGCGCGGCGCGGTGCCCGTGGAAGCCGCCGTCGCCCCTTCCGAAGAGGAAGAGGAGACCGTACGGCTCTAAATCGATGTACCAACGGTGGGGGCTGTCGGTTGGATTGCCGAAAGCCCCATCACTGCACCACAAACGGAGATGAGGTACAATCCTCCCTTGTGGGGGAACCCATAATCTGGCTCTGGAGGAAACTATGGTGAAGCAGCGACGGTTCACACAACTGTGGTTGTTGCTCTTGGCTGTCTTGCTGGGCACGCATGCGTATGCCCAAGAGAAGGTGTTGCTTCAAAACAAAGCGAAGCCCGGCCAGACCATGCGCTACAGGCTGTCAGGGACGCTGAGCATCGAAGCAGCGGGCAACACTTTCAATCTGGAAATCACTTCCGTAGTTGTTCAAAAAATCCTCGAAGTGTCGCCTGAGGGCAACATCAAGCAGGAACAGACCACCGAATCCTATGAGATGAGCTTCAACGGGCAGAAGGTGCCCACACCAGACGAGGCGCTCAGCGGAAAGGTGATTGTCGTCATCAAACCGAACGGCGAGCTGATTAGCCGTGAAAGCACCCGCGAGGAGGAGAACGAGGACACCGAACAGCGGCACTTAGGGCAAATCTTTGCCGTAATCTTCAGCGACAAGCCTGTCGGTGTCGGCGATAAGTGGAGCTACAGTTTCAAAGAAGACGAGAAACTCGGAACCGCACCCGCTACGATTGAGTACACCCTGCGCGGGTTCGAGACTTGGAAAGGAATCCGCGTCGCTCGAATCACCAGCACCTACACAGCCCAAGGCGACAGCAAAGTTGCGGCGGACACCGAACTCCTTATCGAAGTGCGTACTGGCGATACGGTGTACGCGCAAGCGAAGGTTACGGGCATGCGCTGGGGTCAGGGGAATGTAACGGCAGCCGCCTCGGCACAGCTAGAAATGGAACGCATCGAGGGAACCCCGCTGCCTGAAGGGGCGAATGGCGACCAGCCAAAAGCAACGCCCAAGCAAGATGCACAACCCGCCCAAGAGCAAGCTGCCGAGCAAAAGAAAGAGGAGCAGAAGCCCGCAGAAGGCGAGAAAAAAGACGACTCCAAAAAGAAAGAGAAGACCATCGAGGAGGTAACGAAGGACTTCGAGAAGTTAGAGGGGCTGTTCACGCTGTACCGCAAGAAGGAGACCGGTAAAGACACGATTTACATGGAGATCCGCCGTGAGCAGCTGGAGCGGCTCTACTTCCTGCAGGCGACGGTCAGCGAGGGTTTACCCACCTTCTTCCTCGCCGCAGGCACGCCCATCAACGACATCTTGTTCAAACTTGTGCAGCGCGATGAGCAGATCCTGCTGGTTGTGCCCAATATCGGCTTCCAGGCAAACCCGAACACCCCGATTGCCCGCTCTGTGAAGCGCTCCTTCGCCGACGCCTACTTAGAGGCGTTCAAAATCGAAGCCAAATCCGACGAGGGCAAGCGACTGCTGATCGATGTGAGCAACCTGTTCCGCTCCGACCTAATCCAGATTCAGCAGATGGTGAATCTCGCAACAGGTGGAAGTTATAGCATCGACCGCGAGAAGACTGTCTACACCCAGGTTAAGGCGTTCCCGAACAACATTTTTATTCAGACCGCCTACCACTTCTCTGGCGGTTCGCAGCGTGGGGGCGGTTTGGCGGGTATTCTGGGCAGTTTAGCAGGCGGTGCGAACCTCGCCGACCCGCGTAGCGTGCCCATCACGGTCAACTACAACCTCTGGGAACTGCCCACCAACAACGGCTACATGCCCCGCCTCTACGACCCGCGCGTCGGCTACTTCGTCACGACCTACGAGGACTTCACGCGCGAGCAGGAAGACCAAACTCGCCGATACATCCTGCGCTGGCATCTGGAGAAAGCCGACCCGAACGCGGAACTCTCGCCCCCCAAAGAGCCAATTGTGTTCTGGATCGACAACGCCGTACCCTACGAATATCGCGACGCCATCCGCGAAGGCATTCTGGAGTGGAACAAGGCGTTCGAGAAAATCGGCATCAAGGACGCGATTGTGGTCAAGCAGATGCCTGACGATGCCGACTGGGACCATGCGGATATGCGCTACAATGTCGTGCGCTGGGTCACCTCGCCCAGCAACGGCTACGCCGTCGCGCTGTTCCGCGCCAACCCGCTTACAGGACAAATCCTGAACGCCAGCATCACCATCGACGGCAACATGGCGCGATTCACGCGCGTGCAATTCATCCGCAACATCGACCCGCTGGCGGCGTTCCGAGAAGCCGAGCAGCGCGAGCAACACTGCTGTGACCATCACGCGCATAACTCCCCGCACGCCTGCACCTTCGCGCAAGACACGCTCCAACGCGCGTGGCAAGGCTTCGTGATGATGGAGCTCTTGGCAAGCCGACGCGGCGCGACCAAAATCACGGAAGAGCAGTTCGTGAAGGACTACATCAAGTCCGTCACTATGCACGAAATGGGGCACATTCTGGGACTGCGCCACAACTTCGTTGCGAGCCGCCAGTTCACTCTGGAAGAGCTCAAGGACGGCGAGCTGGTGCGCCAGCGCGGCACGGTCGCCAGCGTGATGGAATACGACCCGTTCAATCAAGCGGCGCTGCACGCCCCAAACACCTACTACTGGAACCCGACAATCGGACCCTACGACTACTGGGCAATCGAGTACGGATACCGCATCTTTCCCGACGCCAAAACCCCCGAAGCGGAGCGCCCCTACCTTTTGGAAATCGCCCGACGCAACACCGAGCATGGTCTGGCGTATGAAACCGACGAGTACGCCGACCGATTCGATCCGTATGTGACGCGCTTCGACCTGGGCAAAGAGCCGCTGGACTACTGGGAACTGGTGATTAAGGATGCGCACGAACTGCTGGAGGTACTGCCCACGCGCGTACCAGGGCCAGGCGAGACCTACTACGACTTCACACGCTACTTCTTTGGGACGCTGGCGACTTTCAGCCGCGCAGCGGTGCAGTTGAGCCGATTTGTGGGTGGGCTGCAAATCCGCCGCAACTTCGCGACCGACCCGAACGCGCAGCCGCCGCTGGAGCCAGTGAGTGCGGACAAACAGCGCCGTGCCCTGCAGCTGCTGGCGACCTACATCTTCTCCGAGAGCGCGTTCAATATCCCGAAAGGGCTGTATCTGAAGCTCGGTCCGAACCCGTTTGGCGGAGGGAGCGTGATCCCGCCAGACGCACCCGTGCGCGACTTCCTGAGCAACATCCAGCGGCTCACCCTGACGCGGCTGCTTGCGCCCGACACCCTGCGCCGCGTGGCGAACAACGAGTTCAAAGCCGTCGATGAGCGCAACGCTCTCACGATGGCAGAACTGTTCGACACCCTGCAGGGCGTCATCTGGTCGGAGGCACAGTCGAACCGTGCCGTGCCTGCACTGCGCCGTCAACTGCAGCGGGCACACCTGCAAATGCTGGTCGATATGCTCACCAAGAACACAGGCGCGCCCGAGGACGCACGGATGCTCGCACGCTATCACCTACGCCAACTGCGCGAGCAACTCACTAAGCAGCTCCCGCGCGTGCGCGATACCTATACCCGCGCCCACTACAGCGAGGTAATCGACACTATCGACAAGGCGCTGGATGCACAATACATGCTGGGCATGCCTGAAATCCGCGTGCCGTCGCTGGCAGAGTTGCTGGGCATCGGCGCGGAGAAGTGAACACAAAGCAGAATGCCTGGCGGTAAAGGCACACCTAACTCCTCGTGGCGTCGGTGAAATCCCGACGCCACGAGGCATATGTACGCCTGTCTGTGTTGCGGCACGGCTTATGTAGTGAGGACGCGCACCCTCGGCGGTTAAAACTCCTCCCGAATTTTCCGATAATCTTGCATGGAGGAAGAAAGCCATGGCTTCACAGCAGCGATTTATGGGACTGGGTAAAAATCCCGCTTACGACGAGGCGCTACACTACTACGAGCAGGAGCGCTACAGCGATGCCATCCCGCTCTTTGAACGCGCCTTGAAAGAAACCGAGGACCCGACGGTTCAAAAACTCGCCCGCGCCTACCTGGCAGAGTCCTATGCCAAGGTCGGCTACAAGCGCATCAACCAGGGTGATTGGGAACGCGCTTACAATTACTTCACGATGGCGACGGACTACGCCCCCCAGTACGCTGACTGGTGGTACCAAGCAGCCTATGCCGCTTATAAGCAGGGACAGTACGAAAACGCTTTGCACGCGCTTCAGAAAGCGACGGAGGTCAACCCTACCTTCGCGCGCGCATGGTTCCTCAGGGGACTGACCCAGTACGCGCTTGGACAGCGCGAGGCGGGCATCGAGACCGTTCGGCAGTGGGCAGTGCAACTGGGGCTGAACCCCAACGACTTCGAGCGTGCCCTGCAGCTGCACCGAGGCTCGCAGGTCGCGCAAGCGCAGCATGCGCTGGAGCAGCTACTGCAGAGCGTGGAAGACAACTACGCCGAATACATCTTCTGGGGCGATGAGGCATACAAGCGTGGCGACCTGCAGACGGCGGAGGCGTGCTTCCGCCATGTGTTGAACGCGCGCCCCAACTACGCCGATGTGCGCAACCGACTCGGCGTGGTGCTGACCGCACTGGGACGCACGGAAGAGGCAATCGACCAGTTCATCAGCGCCGTGCGTATCAACCCGCGCTATGTGGAGGCACACATTAACCTCGCGATTGCCTACTACGAACTGGGCTACGCGGAGCAAGCAAAGGCGCACTACCAGCAAGTGCTGGAGATAGACCCTGATAACCGCGTCGCTCGCGAGGCGCTACAACAACTGGCGGCTTAGGAGGGTACGCAGGAGCGACGACAAGAATCGCGTCGCACCGTGCTCGGACCAAAGCCCAAGCACTTCTCGAGCATCCGCGCACGCCCTGAGAACAATCGGGGCAGTGCGCTTTTTTAACCCTCACTCCCTTGCCTTCCTCCTCCAGTGCGCAAGAGAGAGGGGAACACTTTGCACTCGCACGCTCCTGGCTCTAAGTACGGAACAAGTGGGCGTCTGAACAGAGGTATACTCCTGATGTTGAAATGGAACGACCCAGCTGGGACGAGTATTTTATGCAAATCGCGCACATGGTAGCCACGCGGGCGACATGTCCGCGGCGCAGTGTGGGCGCGGTCATCGTGCTGGACAAACGCATTCTGGCGACGGGCTACAACGGCGCACCGATTGGACTGGCGCACTGCACCGAGGTCGGCTGCCACATCGTGGCGGGGCACTGCATCCGCGCCCTGCATGCCGAGCAGAACGCGATCTTGCAAGCCGCCCTGAACGGCGTCTCCACACGCGGCGCGACCATCTATGTCACTTGCCAACCGTGCAACCACTGCGCGAAGATGATTATCAACGCTGGCATCCAGCGCGTGGTGTTCGAAGGCGATTACCCCGATGAGTTCGCCCTCGAACTGTTCGCTGAGGCAGGCGTGCAACTCGATCGGTATCACGATGGTACAATTACGCCAGTCGACTTGACCTCGTATCAGCCGAAGCGATGAAGACGATTACAACGGTATTCCTGCTTTCGTTGCTCACGACCTACTTGCTAACCCCGTGGGTGCGGCGGTTGGCAGTGCGGGTCGGCGTGATGGATATGCCCGATGCGCGGCGCGTGCATACCGAGCCGATCCCGCGCTGGGGCGGGCTGGCAATTTACATTGGTGTCTTAGTGGGGATGTTCGCGGGGCTGTTGCGCCTCTATTTACTTGCGCCCTCTGACGAAGTGTTTCTCGGACGGGCGTTCCAGTTTCTGGGACTGCTGCTGGTGGGCACGGGCGTGCTAATTGTGGGCATGCTGGACGATAAGTATCAGTTTTCCGCGCTGGTTCAGATGGGCGCGCTGCTGCTGGCAGGGCTGGTGGTGCAGCTATTCGGCGTGCAGATTGAGGGCTTCGCGGCACCGCTGGGCGGCAAGTTTAGCGAGGCGCGATGGGTTCCCCTCGGCATGTGGACGATCCCCCTCACAGCAGTGTGGATGTTCGTCATTAGCAAGACGATGGACACCATCGACGGGCTGGACGGGCTGGCGGCGGGGGTAAGCGCGATTGCGGCGTTCGCGCTCGCGCTGATGGCACTGCAGGCAGCGGATATGCTCGATCAGCCCTACCCGAACTGGCTGATTGCGATTACCGCCGCGGCGATTGCAGGCGCCGCCGGCGGTTTCTTGCGCTATAACTTCAACCCAGCGCGTATCTTCATGGGGACAGGGGGCGCGCAGTTTCTGGGCTTTATGCTGGGCGGACTGTCCGTAATTGGCGCGTTCAAGACCGCCACCGCCTTCGCGATTGTAATCCCCGTGCTGGTGTTCGGACTACCCCTGCTGGATGCGGGGCTGGCGGTCGTCCGCCGCGCCCTTCGCGGACAACCCATCCACAAACCTGACAAGAAACATCTCCATCACCAGCTGCTGGAGCGTGGGCTGACCCAACGGCAGACCGTGCTAATCCTCTACGGTGTCGCCACAGCGATGGCAATTGTGGCCGTCATTCTGTTCCGCAAGGCGATAGGGTAAGAGGTACAATTCTCCCTATGCACACCCCGCTTGCTTATCTGAGACGGCGACTGGGTGAGTTGCCCTGCGACGACGCACTTCGTGCCTATCAGCAGTGGTGGGAGACCACAGGACGCGGGCTATCGGAAGCCGTCGACCGCGCAGGAACCCCATGGCTGCGCCAGTGGAACCGATTCGGCGAGCGCGTCGACGAAATCCTGATGCCCGAAGGCTACTCAACGCTTGTGCAAGAGGGGTACCGACTTGGCGTTGTGGGGCGCGTCATCGAGCAGAACGATTGGCAGAGCAGCTTCGCGCTGGGATACCTCACTTCTTACTATGACGCGGGGCTTTATTGCCCGCACACGGTGAGCCTCGCCACAGCGGTCTCCCTGCACAAGTACGGCTCGCCTGTGCTGAAAGAGCGGTATCTGTCGCAAATGCTGCGCCGCGACGGCGAGGCGTGGCAGGGCGCGACCTGGATGACGGAATCGGGCGGCGGCTCCGACTTGGGCGCGAATGTCAAAACGAGCGCGGTTCCCGACGGCGACACCTACAAACTCACGGGCGAGAAGTATTTCTGCAGCCATGTGAACGCGGAGCTGGCGGTGGTCGCCGCGCGTCCGCAGGGCGCACCGGAGGGCGTGCGGGGGCTGGCGCTGTTTCTGGTGCCCCGCTACCGCGAGGATGGCAGCCTGAACTACTTTATCCGACGCATCAAAGACAAAATCGGCACCCGCGCCGTCGTCACGGGCGAAGTGGACCTGCAGGAGAGCCTCGGCTACCTGCTGGGCAGCGCGGAGATAGGTATTTACCTCATCTTGGAGGTGCTGAATCTTTCGCGCGTGGCGAACAGTGTCGGGAGCGTCGCGCTGCTGCAACGCGCGATCGACGAGGCTGAGTCGTTTGCGCGGAGGCGCATCGCGTTCGGGAAGCCTTTAATCGAGCATCCGCTGATGCGGACGCAGTTCGCTCGCTGGCGGGCGACGCTCGACGCCGCCTTTGCGCTCGCGTGGGAGGCGGTGCGACTGCTTGCGGAGGTCAGCGCACTTACGCCACCCTACACCCCGCGCTACCATCTGTTTCGGCTCATCACACACCTTGCCAAATACTGGACGGCAGAGCAGGCGGTGCAAGCAGCGAAATGGTGCATGGAGGTACATGGGGGCGCGGGCGTGCTGGCTGAGTTCGGCGTGGAACGCCTGCTCCGAGAGGCGATGGTGCTGCCTATCTGGGAAGGCGGCAGCCACCGCCAGATGCTCGACGCGCTGGAGGTGATGCAGCGGCGCGGGGCACACCACCTGCTACTGGAACACCTTGCGCCGTGCGCAGACCCCACCGAACTGCAAGCGTGGCGCGAACGGCTGGACACCTACCTCCAGCAACCGCCCGAAGCGCAGGAAGCGGAACTGGAGACGCTGATTCCCTCCTTAGCGGAGTGGGTCGGCAAGACGCTGAGTGCGAACGACGCGCCAGCGACACGACTCTGAGCGCAGGGTTCATATTTCTCCGCGCTCGCACAGGCGCAGAGTCATCAGCAGCCCAGCAATCGTCTTGGAGTCCTTGATGCGCCCGTCCAGTATCATCGGCTCTACCTCTCGCAGGGGCGTGGGAACCAGCTCCACCAGTTCATCCTCGTCGGGGCGCTGGGCGGCAGGGGCTAAATCCTCCGCGAGGTAGACATGGAGTACCTCCTGCGAGTAGCCGGGCGCGAGGTACTGGCTGAAGAGTCGGCGCAGTTGACGCGCGGTGTAGCCTGTCTCCTCTTCCAGTTCGCGTCGGGCGCAG
>CALAMM010000034.1 GCA_937925775.1 uncultured Fimbriimonadales bacterium | reverse complement strand
GCGGCAATCGCGAAAGCGAAGCCTGGCATAAACGCGATCGATTCGGCGGTTAAGCCGATAGGGAGCGCCGCGACCGCCGCCGTGCCCGCCGCCGTCGCTGCCAAGATGCCCGTGAACATGACCGAACTCGTGGAGTAGATGAAGGTGCGTGCCGATGCGGGCAAGCCAATCCGCAGGATGCGTTTCCACCAGTCCCAGCGTGGGAACGCAGGCACAGCCAACTCGCGCCGCGCTCCGAACCACTGCTGTAGCCAGAGCATTCCTGCGCCCGCCCAGAGCGAGAGCGCCATCGCGATCCCTGCGCCCCGAATGCCCAGAGGCGGCAAACCGAACTTGCCGAAGATGAGCAGATAGTCGCCCACAATATGTACGACGGTCGCTACGATGCTGGCGTACATCGGCGAGCGCGTATCGCCCAGCCCGCGAAAAGTGCCACTCAGCCCCATCATGAGGAAGCTCGCAGGAGCACCCAACAGTGCCAACATCAGGAACTGACGGGCTTTTGCGTCCGCCCCTGCCTCCAGCCCGTACCAGTGAATAATCTGGGGCAGCAGCAGGTAGCCTACCGCAGTGAAGCCCACCCCCAACACCAGCGCAATGCCTAACGCCTGTCGCGCCGCTGCACGGAGGTTCTGCTGATCGTTTGCCCCCACCATCCGCGCCACAATCGCCGTCGCCCCTGTGGAGACCGCCATCGCCAGCGCCATCGTCAGAAACACCAGCTGGCTACCGACCCCCACCGCCGCCAGCGCGTCCGCGCCTAAACGCCCTACGAAAATCCGATCCAAAAAGCTGTTCGCAGACTGCACTACCGACGCTGCCATGGTCGGCAACGCCAGTCGCCACACAGTATGCGCCACCTTCTCTTCGGAAAGCATGTTCGCCTCCGATACACCAGAGGAACGCAGGGTTTTCATAAAACGCTTAGAAACAACTTAGCCCTGTACAGCCTCGCCGATTATACCCCACTTCCTATAAGAAGTAGGGTATACTTACCCCGCGTCAAACAGGAGGCAACCATGGCGGAGATTCTGGCAGCGCAACTGGTGCGCGACATCCCGAACTTTCCAGAGCCGGGGATTATTTTCAAAGACATTACCCCTGTGCTGAAGCATCCGCAGGCTCTAAAGGAAGTGGTCGATCTGATGACCGAGCATGCACGGCAGCTCAAGCCCGATGTGATTGCGGGCATCGAGTCGCGCGGCTTTGTGTTCGGCTTGCCCATCGCAATCAACTTGGGGCTGGGCTTTGTGCCCGTGCGCAAGCTGGGCAAGCTGCCAGGCGAGAAAATCAGCGAAGAATATGCGTTGGAGTACGGCACGAACACGGTGGAGATGCACACCGATGCCGTTGAGCCCGGACAGCGCGTGGTGGTGGTGGACGATTTGCTGGCGACGGGTGGCACAGCAAGCGCCGCTGCACGCCTTATCGAACGACTCGGCGGCACGGTAGCGGGATTTGTCTTCCTCATCGAACTCACCTTTCTGGGCGGGCGTAAGCACTTGCGCGGCTACGATGTTTTCTCGCTAATTGAGTACTAACCAGGCGATGACGATACGCGAGCGACTGGAACAGCTGGAATACCGACTCCTTGCGCCGTATGCCATCAAGAGCGCGGATTCGCGCGGGCGCCCGATCCCTGAGCCGCCCGACCCCGTGCGCACCGCCTTCCAGCGCGACCGCGACCGAATCGTTCATAGCAAAGCCTTTCGACGCCTCAAACACAAGACCCAAGTGTTTTTAGACCCCAACGAAGACCACTACCGCACGCGCCTGACGCACACGCTGGAAGTGGCACAGATTGCCCGCACCATCAGCCGCGCCCTGCGCCTGAACGAAGACCTCACCGAGGCGATCGCGCTCGCCCACGACCTTGGACATCCGCCCTTCGGTCATACAGGTGAAGAGGCGCTGGACGCCATTCTGCGCGAGTACCTGCCCAACGCCCGATTTCGGCACTATGAACAGAGCCTGCGCGTGGTGGACTGCATCGAGAAGGATGGTCGGGGGCTGAACCTCACCCACGAGGTGCGCGAGGGAATCATAGGACACTCCAAAGGGCGCGCAGACCTCACTGCCCGCGAAACCGAGAAAACGGTGCACCTCGAAGCCGCCGTGGTGCGCCTCGCCGACCGCATCGCCTACTTGAACCACGACCTCGACGACGGGATCCGAGCAGGGCTACTTAGCCCCGATGACCTACCACGCGACCTCATCGAGTTCCTCGGCAGAACCCATAGCGAACGCATCGCCCGCATGGTGATGGATGTAGTAGAGCAGAGCGACGGCAAACCCGTCGTGCAGATGAGTGAACCGATGCTGGAGGCGATGAACGCTATGAAGGAGTTCATGTTCGAAAACCTCTATCACCATCCTGCTGTGCAGCGCGAGCGCGAGAAGATGACCAAAATCGTGCGTCAAATGTTTGAGTATTATTTCGAAAATCCGAACGAGATGTCCGACAAGTTCCGTCCGAAGGAGGCCACGCAGGAGGCGCGGGCACAGGCGGTGTGCGACTACATCGCAGGCATGACCGACCGCTACGTCTTGTACAAATACACCCAGATCTTTTTACCGCGCAACTGGGGAGGGAGTGCGCCGTGAGGCTCCGCTGCCGTCGCTGCGACGCGCCCATCACGCTCGATGACTTCCTCTACATCGCCTATCACGCGCACACGATGGGCGCAAACCGCGTGGAGGTGCATTTCCAGTGCGGACGGTGCGGGCATCGCGCCGAGCGCATGCTCAGCCAATCCGCGTGGGACGAGCTGATGCTGAGTTATCTGGAGAACGACGAACGCACGGTCGACGAGTGGATAGCGACCGAGCAGCTGGGTCCGATTACCGCCGACGAGATTCGCGCTGTGCGCCGCGCGTTGCGCCACGAAAATGTGTTAGAGAGCCTGCGCCGCTGGGAACGCACGCGAGGGGAGGGGCAGGTGGAATGAGATTCGGGGCAGGGTCGTTGGGCATCACTCGATCTCCCTGATTTGCGTCGGCGGTTCCGCGTTGAGCGACTCGCACCCCTGCTCAGTGATTGTGTACACATTCTCGATGCGCACGCCAAACTTGCCGGGGAGGTAGATGCCCGGCTCGATGGTGAAGCAGTGCCCCACTTCCAGCACGCCGTTGTAGGTTTGCGCGAGGTAGGGGGGTTCGTGCACCGAGAGTCCGATGCCGTGTCCTGTGCGGTGGATGAAGTAGTCGCCGTAGCCTGCTTTTTCGATGACTCGCCGTGCGGCGGCGTCCACTTCTCGGGCGGGTACGCCAGGCTTGGCGGTCTCGCGGGCGCGCATGTGCGCCTCGTACACGATTTCGTAGATTGCTTTCGCCTCGTCGGGGGCGCGCCCCACGCTTGCCACGCGCGTGATGTCGCTGCAGGATCCCTGATACACGCCACCGTAATCGATCACCACGACATCGCCTTTTCGGAGGGTGCGGTGGCTGGTGGTATGGTGGGGCATCGCGCTCATTTCCCCCGACGCTACAATCGGGATGCCGAACGCGAGTTTCGAACCGGAGTCGAACAGCGCACGCTGGATGGCGATTGCCACTGCCCACTCGCTGTAGCCTTCCATGCAGCGTTCCAGCCCGGCGGCGAGCGCGTCGTCGGTCAGGCGCGCGGCTTCGCGCATGCAGCGCAGCTCCTCCGCATCCTTCACCGCGCGCACGCTCCCCATCAGCTCGCCCCCACGCCGAAACAGCGCGGCGGGCAACGCCTC
>CALAMM010000033.1 GCA_937925775.1 uncultured Fimbriimonadales bacterium | reverse complement strand
TTTCGGGAGCGAGGCGCACCACATAGGCGTTGATGGGCGGGTTGTGCGACGCGATAGTGCCCACCATCTCCATCGCCTGCAGGGGTAGCGCCCAATCGCCCGATTCGAGACCGACGACCAGCTCGTTGGGCACAAAGGGCGCAGAAATCTGTTGCGGGTCGAGGCTCGGCGCAGGCGCGTCTGCTACTTCTACTTGTGCGCCGCCGAGTTGTGAAGCGACGATAACGCTGAAGCAACCCATGAATCCTCTAAGCAATCGCATAGGGTTCCTCCAGACCATAGATTCGAAGATTTGTTAATGGAATCCTGCTTTATAAAACGCCTACGGGATTTGTTTCCGCAGCGTCTCTGGTCAGGAGACTGACTTATGAGTCAAGGGGGAGCGCTCATTCGTTCACGCGCGCGCCCCAGAGCAGGCGGTCGCGCAGTTTTTCGAAGAATTCGCCCTCGTTGAACGAGAGCAGTTTCGTGCGGAAGGGCGCGGCGGTGATGTGAACTGTTTGCCCCATGTTGAGCGTCTGGTGGCGTCTGCCGTCGGTAGTCATAATCGCCTGCGCGTTGGGTTCATTCGTCGCTTCACAGCGGATCTCGATACTGATGCGGATGTTTGGGGGCAGCACGAGCGGGCGTGCGCCCAGCGTGTGGGGCGAAATGGGGGTCAGAATCAGCGCCTCGGTTTGCGGATGCACGACGGGCGCGCCTGCGGAGAGCGCGTACGCCGTTGAGCCTGTGGGTGTGGCGACCAGCGAGCCGTCGGCAGGGTAGGTCGTCAGTAGGAGGTCGTTAATGCGTATCGTGAAGTTGAGCATCGGGGCGGTGGGCATGCGCAGCAGCGTGATTTCGTTCAGCGCGACGGAGACGCGTACCTCACCTTCCACGCGCGCCTGCGCCATCAGTCGCTCCTGCACCTGATAGTCGCCCGCCTGCCAGCGTTGCAGGGCGTCGATAATCTCATCGGGCTCCACCTGCGCGATGAAGCCGAACCTGCCTAAATGCACGCCGAGCAGGGGGACGCCCGCCGGGGCGGCGAGCGCGGCGCCCGTGAGCAGCGTGCCGTCGCCGCCAAGTGTAATCACCAGCGCGAGGTTCGGGTCGGGCGGCTGGCTCCAGCGGGCGGCAGTCGGCTGGTCTGCAAGCGCGACGCCGTAGCCCTGTGCGCGCAGCCACTGCGCCGTCTCCTGCGCCCGACGCGCCGCCTCCGGCTTGCCCGCGTTGTAGACAATCAGCACATTCGCCATGCTATCGCTTTGACAGTCGCTCCAGATTCTTGCGGGCGTCCTCCATCTTCGGGTCTAACTTCAACGCTTCCTGATAGCGCGTGCGTGCTTTGGCGATTTGACCCGCGCGTTCGTAGGCAGCGCCCAGATTGTTCAAGTAGACCGCTGAGGTTGGGTTCAGCGATACGGCGCGTTCCAGCGCCTGAATCGCTTCCTGGAGACGGTTGGTGCGCATCAGTGCGATGCCGAGGTTGTTCCACGCGGCGTGCGCCTGCGGGTTGTCTTTCAGCACGGCGCGATACTGCGTCTCCGCGCTGCGAAAATCGCCCTTTTCGAGCATTAAGTCGCCGATGGCGAGGCGCGCCTCTTGATTTTTCGGGTCGACGGCGACGATCTGCTGATAGAGTCGGAGCGCTTCATCGGCCTCGCCCTTGCGTCGTTTCGCGGTGGCGAGGTTCAGGCGCGCCGTGTTCAGGCGCGGGTTAATTTCCAGCGCGCGTTTCAGGGTCGCAATCGCATCGTCGAGTCGCCCCTGTCGGAGCTGGACGAAGCCCAGTTGGTTGAGCGCGTCGGCGTCGTTCGGGCGCAGGTTCAGCGCGTTTTCGAATGAGTTTGCCGCCGCGGCGAGGTTGCCCCGTTGCAGGTGCGCTGCGCCCAGATTGTAGTGCAGATCGGGGTTGTCGGGATTGGCGGCGACGCCTCTCTGCAGCGCCTGAATCGCTTTTTCGGGCTGGCTCAGGCGCGTGTACGCCTCGCCGAGTTTGAGCCAGCCGCCCGCCTCGTTGGGAATCTGGGGCATTGCCTGCTCCAGCTGCTTCGACGCTTCCTGCCACTGCCCCTGCGCTGCCAGCACGAGCGCGTAGTTATAGCGGAAGGTGGCGTTGCGCGGGGCTAACTCCACCGCGCGCTTATAGTGCTGCGCTGCCCGCGCGTTCTGCTGCAGCATTTGATACGCATAGCCCAGATTGTTGTGTGCGTTAGCGTCGTTCGGGTTCAGACGAATGGCTTCCTGATAGCGATCGACCGCCTTCTGATACTGCCGTGTTTTCGTGTAGAGGTTGCCCAGATTGTAGTGCGCGTCGGCGTCGTTCGGCTTGATTTTGATGGCGCGTTCGTAGGCGGCGATGGATTTCTCCAGCTGATTCGTATGTAGGTAGGCGTTGCCGAGGTTGTTCCATGCTTCCGCGCTGTTGGGGGTCAGGCGCGTCGCCTTCTCCAGCATCGGAACCGCTTCCGCATGGCGTCCCGCTTTCAGATAGAGATAGCCTAACCAGCTGACCACGGTGGCGTTGTTTTCGTCGCGCTGATAGAGCTTCTCGAACGCCTCTATAGCCTCTTGGGTCTTACCCTGATTTGCTAAGTTGACTGCCTCATTCACAGTTTGTGCGTCTGCTGCTAAGAGCAGCGCAAAAACCAGCATCCAGCTCGCCACAGTTCGCATCATACTTGCCTCCAGCACATTTAGACGCCCTGAGTATACCTTTTGGGCGCATAAACCGCTCTGACTCGGGTCTGTTTCGGCAAAGGGGCGCGAGTCGGGTATAATTTGGTCCACATGCCCCCGTAGCTCAGTGGAGAGAGCGCAGGCCTCCGGAGCCTGAGGCGCAGGTTCGATTCCTGCCGGGGGCGCAAAATGAACTCAAACTCGAACAACCGTTCAGAAAAATACGCCCTGCAGAGACCAGGCCCCTCCACAGAATCGTAAATGATTTCCTGCTGACGCTCCAAGCAACGCGAAGCCCGCTGACTGCTGACAAAGCCCGCGTGTGCTTGCGCCCCTTCCTGAACTACTGCGAACGCAACGGCATTCACACCCCCGACGCCTTCACACGAAGCCACTGGCTGAACTTCCTGCAGGAGATTCGGCAGTACCCCCTAAGCGCGTGGACGATTCGCAACTATGCTCGACTCGTGCGTCAGTTCCTGAATTGGTGCGTGCAAGAGGGGCTGTTAGAGCGAAGCCCCGTGCGCCCTGACGACTTGCCGAGAAAGCCTGACCCACAACCGCAACCCCTTACGCTACAACAGGTGCGCCGACTGCTCGAACACCTGAACGGCACGCACTGGATTGACAAGCGCAACTATGCCCTCGCCCTGACCTTGCTCGATGTGGGGCTACGGCGCGGCGAGGTGCTTCAGATGACGATTGCTGACGCCTACAGTGGCGTTATTCGCGTCAAGGCGAAAGGCAACAGGCTGCACACGGTCTTTTTAGCGCACAAAACGCAACTCGCCATCCGACGCTACTTGAGAAGCTTCACGCGCGAAACAGGGCAGGTCTTGCAAGACAACGAACCGCTATGGCGTGCCCGCAACGGGGAACCGTTAGGCGCGAGTGGCGTGCGCCGTCTGTTCAGTAAGGCAAGCCAAGCGTTAGGAGAGCGCGTCTACCCCCACCGCCTGCGTGCCTCCTGCGCAACCATGCGCCTCCTCACCAGCGGTAGCCCCGAAATGGTGCGTGAGTGCTTGGGGCATATAGACAACGAAAGCTTGAAGCACTATGCCCGCTTAGCCCAAGAGGACAGAGCGCGATTGATTCGCGAAACCTCGCCCCTGAACCTGCTTGATGGCAGGAGTAGACGCGAGTAAGCCGAATAGAACCGTAGCCTGCTCTCTCGCGTTCACAGAGGGGGCAGGCGAACCCCCCTGCATATAGGGGCTGAGTGGAGCTACCCCTTGACTTTGCTGGCAGCGATTGGGTATAGTAATAGTGCGTGCACCGGGGAACGGGCGCGTGTATAAAATCGGGTTTTTTCTGAACGACCCCTGAGCACAATTCGGATTCCATCAGGGGTCAGCAGGGTAAGGTTTGGCATGGTTTGGTAAGGCGCAAGCCACCAACGGAACGCTGGTGGTTCCTGCGAACGCGCCTCTCCTGTGTTGCCGCAGGAGGAAAAACCATGCGAAGGAACATCGCAGAACGATTCAGGGAGCTGCGCCAATCGCGAGGGCTACCCCAAGCGGTACTGGCGCGGATGGCAAGCACATCGCCGGTGACCGTCAACCTGATTGAACGTTGGGGCATCCCCCCGCGAAACCCATCGATCCGCCGCCGACTCGCTGAAGCGTTGGGCCTTGACCCGCGTGAGCTGTTCGATGAGCAGGAGGGGGTGAGCTTGCCGTGAAAGGAAACGCGAACCCCCGCCCCGCCCGTTCAAGTTCAGGCGAAGCAGGGGCAAGCATTCGGCTGCGGTCTATTCTACCCTACCTGCGCCGAGTGCAACGCCTCTCCAACGGGCAGTACCTCGCCTGCTGCCCTGCGCATAACGATTCGGAGCCGAGCCTGAGCCTGCGTGAGGAAAATGGCAAGCTACTATGGTTCTGCCACTCAGGTTGCAGTCAGGAAGCCGTCGGCGAAGCGTTGCGACGCCTTGCTGGACGCCCCGCGCCTTCACGAACCCCGCGAGAGCCTGAACCGCGCGATTCAGAGGAACCCGCTGGACTGACGGTTGCCCAATACTGCGAAGCGAAGCGATTAGACCCTGCCTTGCTCCAGCAGTGGGGCGTTCGCGACACCGAGTTGCGAGGCAAGCCCGCGATTGCCATTTCATACACAGATGAGCAAGGTAATCTGAAAGCCGTGCGCTACCGAATCGCCCTTTCAGGCGACAGGTTCAGGTGGCGTCAAGGCGATTCGCCCCGCCTGCTTGGACTGAACCGCCTTGCCGAATGGCAATCTGAACCCGAACTGTTCCTTTGTGAAGGCGAAACTGATGGCTTCACATTATGGACTTGCGGATTGCCTGCTCTCGCTGTTCCCGGTGCGCAGGCATGGCGTGCCGAATGGTGGCGCATTCTCGAACCATTCCCGCGAATCACGATTCTGCCCCATAACGACGAGGCAGGCAAGCGATTGGTGGCTGACTTGCTAACCTTTTGCCCGCTGGGGTTGCAAGAGCGCGTCTATGTTGCCACTTTGCATGAAAATTTCAAGGATGCGAATGAGTTGTGGCTGCACCTGAACGCCGACGCCGAACAGTTTCGCGAGGCGATTCAAGGGTTGCCTCGAACGCCCTTGAGCGAGTGGCGCGAAGGTGAGCGAGAGCCTGAAGATGAACCGCTACTTGTGCCTCTCGGCGAGCTTCTCCAGCGAGAAACGCCTGAACTGGAATACATTCCGCTGTTAGGAGTTGACTTGCTCGCGAGGGGTACAGCAACCTTGTTCTCGGCATACCCAAAAGCAGGCAAAAGCACACTGATTGCTTTCGCATGCCGAGACTGGATTCGCGCTGGGTTGCGTGTAGCAGTTCTCACTGAAGAGCCTGCGCTTGTGTGGAAGCTTCGCGCCGAAAAGCTGCCCGAACTCCAACAGGTGGCAATCTCCACATCGACCTTAGCTACCCCTGAACGCTGGGTAGAGGAGCTGGAGCGGTTTTCGCCCGATGTTGCAATATTGGACACGCTGCGAGCTTTCGGGAACATCCAAGATGAGGCTGACCCTGCCGAAGTAGGACGCGCCCTCGCGCCCTTCGTGGAACTGACGAGGCGGAACCCACGAATGGCGGTAATCATCTGCCACCATATGAGGAAATCGGCAGATTCACGCGAACCCTCTCTGCAGGATGTTGCGGGAGCGCACTCTTTCTCAGCCAGTGTGGACGCGATTCTGCTCCTTACGGAAAGCGACTCTCATCAGCGCAGGCGAATCCTACACCCCGTCGCGGGGCGATTGTGGAACAATCGCGAACCGCTGGTGCTTGAGCTTTCAGAGGATGGATTGGAGTACCGTTGTGTGGGAATAGCTGAAGAAGTAGAACCCCAAAGCAAGGTAGCGCAGTGGCGCGAACAGGTATTGCGAGCCGTGAGTGCGTTAGGACGCGCTAGTGCAGAGGCGGTTCACGAGTACTTGAAGCAGGAGGGGAAATCCTATTCTGCTCGATGGGTTCGAGACACACTCGCGGCATTGCACGGAGAAGGGGCACTGAAGCGCGAAGGGAGCGGACGGCGAGGTGAACCTTTCATCTACTACCTGCCCGAAAAAGGAACTGATGAATCCGATTGTGGAACTCTGGAAGTGTCCCTAATTAACAGAGTTCCAGAGTTCCAAAAACGCGAAGAGGCAGGTGAAGAGGAACCCGAAAGATTGTGGAACTCTGGAACTCTGTTAATTAGGGACACTTCCAGAGTTCCAGAATTCCCTAATCCCTCGGAACCTTCGCCTCTTCACGCCGAAGGGAGTGGAGCCGAGCCTTCTCTCTCTCACGCAGAGCCGTTGCAACCTCTCGCGCCCGCGAATGGGGAGCCGAACAGCCCGCGAGCGAACCACTTGCGGTATTTAGAGGAAATATTGGCTTACCGCGCGAAGCGAGGCGAAGCTCACCTCTCACATCTCATTCGTGATGTGTGGTATGCTGCCGAGCAGCTGGACTTTCCACCGCTGGACTACAAGCCTGCCCATCGGGTGGTTGGTGCACCCAGTGGCTACGGCTCGTTCTTGCGGCTCCAGCCCGAATCTGAGATCCAGCTGCTGTTGCAGTGCCTGCTTGACGCTGCACGTGAACGGACAGCGTAGGATCACGCAGGCAATAAAACGGCAGGCGAGGTAGCATTCATCACCTCCCCACGCTACCCGCCTGCCTATTATAATAAGTAGACATCAGTGTACCCCGAACCGCTTTTTCTATTTTTCGCCGTCGTGCGCTGTATAACGGATTGATTATGGACGCAACCGAGCGCAAACGAGTTTTTCGCGAGGCACAGGCAAGGTGCAACGCGCCCCTCTATGTGGCGGCGCGTGAGCGAGGGATTTCACAGGCGACGCTTCACCTTTGGCGACGCTACGGGCTTGTGCCGAAACGCCCCGCCACGCGCGAGAAACTCGCCGCGCTGCTCGGCGTGCCTGTGAGCGAACTGGAGGTGCAGAATGCCGAATAACACGAAACCTGAGAATGGAATGGATGCCGTAGGTACTGAAGCAGCCTACAAGGTGCTTCGCGACACCGTCCGCTTGCTCATCACGGGCTTCGGACGCCCTGTGAGCGAGGTGCAATCGCGGTTTCTCAGGATTCTGAATGAGGAGGGACAGAATGCGAAACCGAACCGCTAATCTTGAACAAGATCCTGTCGAGCCGATTCCTGTTGAATCTACCGAACCTGAACCCACATACGACGCGCTTCACGAGCTGCGCAGCTGGACGGGGCTGGACGCGCCCGCTGCCCTGCTGTTCGCGTCATGGCTTGCCACGGCATTCGCGCGTGTGCCCGCGCCGATTTGCGCCCTATTCGGACACCACGCGCCCGAACTGGCAACCCGCCTCGCCGAGCTGCTCGGCACCGAACCTCGCCTGCTTCCCGAAACCCCGAACGACGCGCTGGACGGTTCCATCTTCTACACCTTCACACCGACTGCGCCGAGCGACGCCGTGTGGAACCGACTCAGGCTTCAAGCAGAGCAGAAGCCCGTGCTCATCGCGAGCGCATACCCGCTTGAAAACCCGTTGCCGTTCGGTTCGCTGTTGCCCATCTACTTGCCCCTGCAACCGACCTTCGCCCCGTCATGGAACCCTGAACCCGTGCGCCGCGCTTTGCGAGCCTTCGCCGAGTACCCAGTGCAAGCTGAAATCGAGCTGCCTGAGTTCCTACCCAACCGTGAGTGGGCTGCTTGGTGCGCCACGCGCGTGCAAGCGTTCAATTCGAACCCCGCCGAGTTTCTCGATGTCTACAAGGCGCAGCTTCTTCACGAGTTCGAGGCTGCAGCGGCGCGTGATGTAGTTCTCCAGCGCATTCGCGAAGCTGTCCAGCGTCAGGGCAACTGCACGGTTTCGCCCCCCGCACTCGCTGCGGAACTGGGGCGATTCCATGCGAACGCCACACCTCGAGCTGTCTTAGAAACCTGCCTGCGCTTTTCTCCCGCCTTCGCGATGTTGGAATACACGGTGCGCTACGATGGACAGCGCGTTCATTTCATGCAATCGGAAGGGCAGGTGCGCTCCGAGTACGAGCTGCAGCTGGAACGCCAGTGGCAGCTGGTGCAGGCGTCGCTTCAAGGCGACCCCGACAAGCTCCGAACCGCCCAAACCATCTGGAACCTTGCGAGAAAGTGCAAGTTCCCCGGACTCTCGATGTTCGGTTCGAGGCGCGTCGAAGCAGGGGCTGCGAACTACGCACGCTACCTTGCCTACGGTTCGCTGGAGGGCTTCCTCGCGTTGCTCCAGCGACTGAATGAACTCGCCTCGCGCCCTGAAGCAGAGGCGACAAGCGAGCCTGTTGCGCTTGAACAACCCGTGACGGTGTAGCAACTCCCCCCCCCTGCAGTTGACGAGGCTGCAGGGGCTTGCCCCTCTCGCGCGAGGGGTATTCACGCCTGTAGCGGCGGTTTATGGACAGAATTGGGCACTTTTTGAACTTGTGCGGTGTCCATAAACCGCTTTGCGCTGTATAGGGTTTCGTATGCCGAAACGCCGAATCACACGCGAGCAGAGGCGCGAGAAGATGGACACCATAGTGCGTGCCTTGCAAGCAGGGGTTTCTCAACGCATGGCAATCCGATTAGCTGGCATTAGCCGTTCCTGCTTCTATGAGTGGCAGCGACGGTTCCCTGATTTCGCCGAAGCTGTAGTACGAGCCGAAGCGGATGTTATTGCCCATCTGGAGCGAGTAGCCTTCTCGCTTGCCATAGACAGCGAAGATTGGCGTGCCATTTCGTGGCTGTTGGAACGCCGTTTCCCCGAAGTTTATAGCCTGAAGCGACAACCGACTGACGGAGATTATGAGGTAGAACTCGAGGTTGCCCCTGACGACGGGGGCAGTTCCTACACGGTTCAGCTCGCTTCACAGCCCACGAACGGCACGAAACCCTAATCGGTGATTCTCAGCTCGGCACGAATCCTCCGAATTGCCTGTACCACACGCTTGCTCGGCTTGCGCCTCGCTCGCTCAGCATATTCCCATAGCACCTTCTGCTCCTCTGCACTCAGGCAGGTGTCCATCACACGCTCCACCTCGCGAAGAAGTAAAAGCTCATAGAACTGCTCTTCAGGCACGCACGGCTCGTTCCTTCGCATACCGCGATTCTACCGAAAACGCCCGAAAACAGCAGGAATCTTCTCACGAACCCCGAAACTGAAAAATGCCTGCCGTGCCCTAACACGACAGGCGAGGTGCTGTAGCAGGGGGTAGCTGCCACAGCGTGTGTGGAGTTCCACACCCGCCGCAAGATTCCTGCTGAGTGCCCCCTGCGAGAAGCCCCTCTCATACAGGGAGCCTGACCCATCAACAGGCAGGAGGATAGGCATATGACGAAGCGACGCTACTTGTGTAGAGCGCAGGCCCCGCAGGGGTTTCGAAGGGCTATTCGGGGGATTCCAAGCACGAATCATGCCCCCGTAGCTCAGTGGAGAGAGCGCAGGCCTCCGGAGCCTGGTGCGCAGGTTCGATTCCTGCCGGGGGCGCGTGAGTTCAAGCGTGGGCGCACTATCGCCTGAGAAACTCCGCAGTGCCTGCGCCCTACGAATCTGTCGTTTTGCCATCATACACCTCCTATGTGTGATTGTCAGGAGGCTTCCACAGGGGGCTTTTGGCAGGAGTTTCACGAGGGGTAGGGTATAATACCTCTCGCTACCGTAGCCCTACCTGCGGTAGCCACTCGCCTGCCTGTGGTGCTTCACAGGGCAGGCGTTCTCTCTTTTCGGGGGCTGCAGAAAGATTCCTGCCCGTTTGTACGGCATTTGCTCCACAGTCCGTATTCACTATTCAACAGCCTTCGCCTGTGTGAGCGTTCGGGCGCGTGCTGGCTGAGGTTAACATAATAGAACTTATCAGGCTTTCACATCCTGCACGCGGATTGCACGAGTAGGCGAGCGTGCGCGAGGCGAGACGCCCCTTTTGTGCGAGTGCCAAGCCCACTCTACCCCCTGTCGTTGCGTTCCAGCGTTGTATATGCGCTTGTGTATTGCGTTTGTATCTCGCGTGAACGCAGAGTGTCTACGATTGCCTGCCAGTCGCGAGGACGCCATACATAGACTTCCACGCCTGCGCAACGCGAAAGGGCGTCCAGCCAGCCTTGCTGGGCTGTGCTAACCTTCCCCTTCTCGCGCTTTAGTTCGGCGAATATCAGGCGTGGGGGCTTGCATAAGATGAGGTCAGGCAGTCCTGAATCGCCTATCAGGGGCGTTGCCCAGCGTCCACTGCGATACATCGCAGGGCGCGAGTGATAGACACGCCAGCCCAGCAGGCGGGCTAACTCCACCACTCGTGCCTGAAAGGAACGCTCAGGCTCGGCGTCCACAATCTGAATCTTCGGCATTCGGCTGGGGCTTGGCATGTGTCTTATGTATTCGCCTCACGATGGAATCGTAGGCGCGTTGTGTAGGGTTTCATCACTGGCGCGAGTGGTGGAGCTGCTTGTGTCCAAGTCGGCGAACAGGCTCGGTTGCCCATTCGGTTTCGGGCGTTGCTGGAGTAGCTCCAGCGCGAGGGCAATCGCGCCTGAGCCTGCAGCGCGTTCAATAAATACACGCCACACCAACGCGCCACGCTCCACGACAGCGTAGTCAGGTATGACAAGTCGTGGGAATCGCTTCGATTCTGCAAGCGTCCAGAGTTCAAGAGCCTGTGCTACTTCGGCGTCCGACAGCGGGGCGACAGGGTCTCGCTGTCGCTGGCGTAGGCGTGCCAGCAACGCCTCGCGCTCTGAGAGTATGCGTGAGCCTTGAAACTCCTGCAGAATCGCCTCTACAAGGGCTTCGCCTGTGAGTACCGATTCCGAATCTTCCGATTCCGC
>CALAMM010000032.1 GCA_937925775.1 uncultured Fimbriimonadales bacterium | reverse complement strand
ATACACAAGTTGAGCATAGCGAATTTTGGGCAGCGCGTGCAGGCGGCAAGTGAAGTCGTCGGCAGCAAGGGCTACCTCGAGCAGGGCGCGTTGAAACGGCGTCATTTCGTTGTAGGAAATCGGAAGTCCACGCTTCAGGGCGGCGCGCTGCACCGCACTTAATGCGGCGTACCACTGTAGCGCATAGTAACCGCGCCGATGTCGGGCAATCCCTCCCAGCAAATCATCCCACGCATTGATTGGACGCGCGCTCCAGTAGCGATATCCAAAGCGCAGGGCGGAAAGTACGACAATTTGCCGGTGGCTGAGCTTTTGGGCGATTGCCGCAAGTTCATCAAGGGTCGGGAACGGCGCTGCCGTGAGCTTAGCTAGGCTATGTTGAGACACATCTAACGCACGCCCCAAGTAACGCGCTCGCGCTTGAAATACCCACACCCCGTTGCGTGGCTCGATATTATAAAAGTACAGTAGTTCACTTAGCAGCCCTCGCCATCGAGCCTGAGCCATCGCGTAGAACTTGGCTGCGAGATCAGACTCGCGAGTGGATATAATGCCTAATGGGTAAAACTCCCCAACGCCCTCGGCCCTTGCGCTCTCTAACCCCTCAACAAGGTGATAGCTCAGCCAATCCTCCCATTGGCGTTCCCACGCCTGCGTCCAAGCACGCTCGGCAATCCGCCGTATAGGCTCGTCAGGCACAGTAGCCAACCACGAGGGGGGTTCATAAGGCGGCTCCCTGCCGATGCTTGCCATCGCTGCCAACACCACTGCGTTATCCAACTCAATCCAACCGGAGGTGCTGAGAAATCGTTCGTCTACAATAAGAAGCTGCGCCTTCAGCAAGTTCCTTCGGGGGTCAAAAAAACATTCGACATAGTAGTTGCCTTGCCACACTGCCCTCAGTTTTTCGAGATTATTTATAACTAATACTGTGTTTATGTTCGTAATTGACATGCCATTTATATGGCGTGTAGTTATTGTCTCTGTTGTATGCACCTCTTCTGAGGACGGTCGGTACGCCGCGACATCCTCTTCACTGTATTCGTGAAGTCGGATGTAGTCGCGCACCCACTGTTCGCGCCAAGTCGGGGGTAGACGGTTGGGTGAGAGGCGCAGGCAGCCTCTGGCACGGAGAGTTGCCCATTCGGCGCTGTTGAGTGTTGCTAACATTCGAAGCACAAACCAAGCCTTGGGCGTCTCAGCGCCGCTCTGGAGTAGGTGCGCACGTACCGCGAGCACTGCCTCTGTGCGCAGCGAGCGCGGCTTGGCAGGGCTGGGTAGCGCCACACGCGGCTGAAATCTGCCAGAGGCGCGAGGAAACACTTTATCAGCGCGTACTGTGTAGCCTATCGCCCCACAAAACTCCTCATAACTGCGCTCCAACAGTTCTGGTGGGATAAGCGACAGCGCTTCCCGTGTTAGTTCAAGGATGTCCGCATTCAGCAAGGCGCGGTGCTGCATCTCGCGTTGACGCTCCAATGCAGGCTGATACAGCACATAGCGCGGGGGCGCATCAACGCCTTTCTCTGGCAGATCTACGCGCCACTCGAAGCCGAACGCCTCAGCGAGCAATTCAAGAACTTCGTGAAGCGGGCGGTTTTCGAATCGCGCGAACGCACGATATTCACGCAATGGCGGTTCCACGCTCAGCTCCACGCCTGTCTGTTTCTTTAGGAGCTGCACCAGCTGGTGCAGAGGCGTTGCCGCAACGCGCACCCTCACGAGCTGGCTCAGGCGCGGGTCGCGCTGCACCTCCAACGCCTGCGCCCCACCCAAGCACCAAAGCAGAACCAACAGTCCCAGACACCACCAACCTCGCATCGGGAACCCGTCTGTTTAGTTAGACGCGCACGCTTTGAGATAGTTGCTCGGAGGCACGGTGCGCTGCAGATGGGTCAAGATAAATCGCGCCGCCTCGACAACGCCCGCCAAGTCCACGCCTGTCTGAATACCCATGGTGTGCAGCATATAGACCAGGTCCTCGGTTGCGAGGTTGCCTGCTGCGCCAGGGGCAAACGGGCAGCCGCCCAGCCCGCCCGCGCTGGAATCGAAGATGAAAATGCCCTGCTGCAACGCGGTCAGCACATTCGCCAGCGCGGTGCCGTAAGTGTTGTGGAAGTGATAAGCGAAGCGTTCGGGTGGCAGAATGGGCAAAAGCGTCTCGGTGAGTCGCGCGACCTGCGTGGGAACCGCTGCGCCAATCGTATCGCCGAGGCTCACCTCGTCCACCCCCATCCCCAGTAGCCGCTCCACGATGGGTTTCACTGTTTCAGGCGAGATTTCGCCCTCGTAGGGGCACACCAGTGCGGTGGAGACATACCCGCGTACCCAGCAACCTGCGTCTTTCGCGGCGCGCACCACCGCCTCGTATTCCTGCAGCGACTGCTCGATGCTCCGATTCAGGTTGCGTTGGCAAAAGCTCTCCGAGGCGGCGGTAAAGACGGCAATCTCGGTTGCCCCTGCACTTAGAGCGCGCTCCAGCCCTTTCATATTCGGCGTCAGCACGGGGTAGCGCACGCCGCCGCGCTTGCGAACTTGCGTCATCACTTGCTCGGCGTCGGCAAGTTGGGGGACCCACTTCGGGCTGACAAACGCTGTCGCCTCCACCACGGGCAACCCTGCGTCAGCAAGCATCTCGATGAAGCGCACTTTGACCTCGGTGGGCACGGACGTCGGCTCGTTCTGCAAGCCGTCGCGTGGACCAACTTCTACGACCCGCACTGTGCGGGGCAGCTGCTGAAACATCGCACACACGGCATTAGGATACCTCCTATTTGTTGGAAGTGCGCTCGCACGGGCGGTATGTTTCGTCCGTGCGGACGCTGACGGTATAGTGGGGGCGCGTAGCGTCTCGCTGACGAAAAAACGACGCTTTGCGACGCCAAGAAAGGCGTCGCACCCCAACAACGCGATGCGCCCCCCTGTAGCGATACATCGGTACGGCTTAGAACACGCAACCTACAAACCTCGTATCCGTGCCTGCTTGTTAAGCCAGTGAATGCGGTAAAACTGCACTGTCGCCTCTTGACTCGATACCAGAGGCAGGGACGGTGCGCAGATGACAACGACCGAACTAAGCGCGTTACGGCAGGATGCCCTGAGAGAAATAGGCAACATCGGATTGGGCGGGGCGGTGACAGCGCTTTCCGATATGACTGGCGTGCTGTTCACGCTCGAAGTGCCTGAAGTGCTGGAGCTGAACACCACCCAAGTCCATTTCGTTTTCCCTCCAGAAGAGAGCCTGATGGTGGGCACCGTGGCTCGGGTAGAAGGCGACTGGCGGGGCGAGGGCGCGTTCCTATTCCCGTGGGAAAGTGCGCAGGTGTTGTGGCGAATCCTCACGGGCACTGCCCCTGCAGACCTCAGCGAGCTGAACGAGCTGTACGAATCGGTTATTCGCGAGGTCGCCAACATCATGTTGGGCAACTTCCTGACCGCCATCACTCAGATGACTCAGTTCGAACTCCATATGGAGCCGCCCGCCTTCGCCGCCGATATGGCGGCTGCGCTACTCAGTAGCCTTATGGTCGAGGCGCTCCACGACCAGCGCGAGCTGATCGCCATCGAGACGCGCTTCAGCGTGCCTGACCAGCACTTTGAAGGCCTTTTCTTTTACCTGCCCGAAACGGGTAGTTTGCAGAAGCTTTTCGAGGCAGTGGGCATTTGAAGTCGGTGGGAGGTTCCAAGATGCTCCAGGTGGTGAGGACGGAGGTGCAGCTCGCGGGGATGGGGGAGATCAAGGTTGCGCGGGGCGCGGGTGTGCTGGGGTGCATCGGGCTTGGCTCCTGCGTCGGTGTCTTGCTTTATGACCCAGTTGCGGCAGCCGCTGCATTAGCCCATGTGATGTTGCCCGAACCGAACGGCGCAGACCCCAACGCAACACCGGGCAAGTATGCGACCACAGCACTGCCTGCTCTGCTGGAGTTGCTCGGCACGCCCTATGCGAGCCAGCGGAAAGCGATACTCATCGGCGGGGCAGAGGTGTTCCAGAATCGGCAAAACACCCTGCGCATCGGGGCGCGCAATGTGGAAAAACTCCACGAGTTGCTACAAGCGCGTCGTATCCCGATTGTTTTCGAGGATACGGGTGGTCATCATGGGCGGTCGTTCGAGTTCGATTTGGCGTCAGGGCAGCTCACCCTGCGTAAGGTAGGCGAGCCGCCGCAGGTACGCAATCTCAGCCATGCGTTGAGCATGCTCGCCAAAGCAGGCTAAGAGGAGGAAGTGTATGGACAAGATTCGGGTGCTGGTCGTGGACGATTCGCTGTTTATGCGCCGCATGATAAGTGATTTGTTGGCGCGGGATAGCGCAATCGAGGTGGTGGGCGCAGCGCGTGATGGACAGCAGGGGCTGGAGATGGCACGCCAGCTGAAGCCCGATGTGATTACGCTCGATGTGGAGATGCCTGTGATGGACGGCATCGCGATGCTCCAACAGCTGATGAAGGAGCAGCCGACGCCTGTCGTGATGGTGAGTAGTCTGACGCGCGAGGGCGCAGAAATCACCCTGCGCTGTCTTGAGCTCGGTGCTGTCGACTTCGTGACGAAGCCTTCAGGGGCAGTTTCGCTGGATCTCTACAAGGTCTCCTCCCAAATCATCGAGAAAGTGAAGGCGGCAGCATCGGCGCCACGCCATCGGCTCACCGCGCTCGCACCTGCGCTGGATGCGCAAGGTTCTGCGGCAGGGAAGCCGTTTGTCGGAGCGCTCCCGACGCAGCCCAGCGAGTTCGCAAAACGCGCCCCCAGCTCGACGCCCAGTAAGATTACAGAGCTGCCCCTTGTCGTGATTGGCGCATCGACGGGCGGTCCGCGCGCTCTCAGCCTGCTCATGAGCCAGCTACCGCCCGATTTTCACGCTCCGATGCTCCTCATCCAGCATATGCCTGAGGGCTTCACGCGCTCTCTTGCCGAACGACTGGATCGGCTCTGCCACCTGCAGGTGCGTGAGGCACGGGAAGGCGACCGCCTTCAGCCCGGCGTCGCCTACCTTGCGCCAGGGGGACGACACCTTCAGCTGCTCCCCGGCGGGCGACTGCACCTCTCAGAGGAGCCGCCGCTGCACGGCGTGCGCCCCGCGGTCGACATCACCTTGCTTTCCATCGCCCAGCACCATTCGGGCAGGGTGGTGGTCGCTATCCTCACGGGCATGGGCAACGACGGTGCGATGGGCGTCCGCGCACTATATGCCAAAGGGGCGCGAATCCTCGCCGAAGACGAAAGTTCCTGCGTCGTGTTCGGCATGCCACGCGCCGCCATCCAAACAGGCTGCGTCCACCAAATTGCTCCCATCGAACAGATGGCACAACGCATTACCGAGGAGGTTCAACGCCTATGCAAACCACACCAAGCGGCATAGAAGTGCCCAAAACACCAGAACTACTGCAGGACTTCGAGCGGTTCAAACGCATGCTGCACGAACGCACGGGACTGGACCTGAACCAGTACAAGTTCGACCAGACCTATCGGCGCATCTGGACGATGGCAGAGCGCGCGGGCTTTCGACGGTTCACCGACTATTTCCGCTACCTCACGGAAGAGGAGGCACGCCTGCGCAGCTTTATCGATAGGTTGGCTATCAATGTGTCGGAGCTGTTCCGCAATCCGGAGCAGTTCGAGTTGCTGGCGCGCGAGATCCTGCCTGCGCTGTTGCGGCGCAGCTTCAGCTTGAGAGTGTGGAGCGCGGGCTGCTCTTATGGAGCGGAGGCGTATAGCTTGGCAATCCTGCTCCACGAGCTGGCACCTAATCGAGGACACCTGATTTTAGGCACCGACATCGACCAGGAGGTACTCACTCGAGCGCGGCACGGGGTGTTTCAAGAAAGCGATCTGCGCAGTGCGCCTTCACCCTACCGCGAGCGCTACTTCCGCCAATTCACCGAGAACGGACGCACGCTCTACGAAGCCGACCCCGCTCTGCAACGCTATCTACGCTTCGAGCGACACAACCTCCTCTCAGACCCCTATCCGCAGGGGTTTGACCTCATCGCCTGTCGGAATGTGATTATCTATTTCTCGGATGACGCCAAAGAGCGCGTCTTCCGAGAGTTCTATCGCGCGCTCAAGCCCGGCGGCTATCTGTTTCTGGGCAACACCGAGCGCATCTTCAACTACCAGCAAATCGGCTACGAAAATCCGTATGCCTTTTACTACCGCAAACCTGAATCGGAGGTGCTACGATGGCAAAACGCATCTTGATTACGGACGACGCGCTCTTTATGCGCGTAACGCTCAAAAACATCCTCACCCAGAACGGGTTCGAGGTGGTCGGCGAGGCGTCCAACGGGCGCGAAGCCGTACAACTCTACGAGCAACTCAAGCCTGATGTGGTGTTTATGGACATCACTATGCCGGAGATGGACGGGTTAGCCGCGCTCAAAGCCATTCGCGCTCAAGACCCGAACGCCTATGTGGTGATGTGTACCGCTATGGGGCAGAAGCAGATCGTGCTGGAGGCGATTCAGCAAGGCGCGAAGGACTTCATCGTGAAGCCGTTCCAGCCCGAACGCATCGTGGAAGCGGTACAGAAAGCCAGCTAAGGGAGGACTAACGATGAAAGCCGAATACATCAATCCGTTCGTGTCTGCCGCGGTGGAGGTGTTCCAGATGATGTTGGGCAGCACGCCCCAGCGCGGGCAGCTCAGCGCACGCAAGGGTATCTTCACCTCGCAACAGTGCAACATCGTGTTGGGAGTCACGGGGCAACTGGAGGGGATGATTATCTACGGGATGTCGCTTATGACCGCCGACCAAATCGCCTCCCAGATGCTGGGCACCACCATCCGTACCTTCGATGAGTTAGCCGCCAGCGCGATTGCCGAGTTAGGCAACATGATTTCGGGCAACGCACTGACCAAACTGAGCAACGCAGGCTACCGCTGCAACCTGTCGCCGCCCAGCATCATTCGCGGCTCCAGTGTGCGCATCAGCACACTGGAAATCCCAACCTTAGTAGTGCCATTAATCACCAACTGGGGCAACTTGGAGATTAATGTGGGGCTACAGGAGCGAGTTAAGTAGCCTCACCTATCAAGCGTCGGATGTGAACGCGATCGATGCGGGGGAGAAGGGTAAACTCCACCCCTATCTCCCAGCAGTAGAACTCTACGACGCTCTCTGCGACGAGTTGAAGATAGTTGGTCCCGAGTTAGGCGGCGCTTGCCAAGCGACTAATCTCGGCAAGGTCGAAGATTTCAGACAGGTTAATTAGAATCAGCACGCACTCGTCCACCTGTACCAGCCCGCTCAAGAAGCGTTGAGTCTGCTCGGAGGCCACGGCGGGAGGGGGCTGCACTTCGCTTAGGGGCACATCAACGACATCGGAGACCGAGTCGACGCGCAAGCCGAAGGTCTTGCCCCCCACCTGTGCGACAACAATCACGGTCGCCTGCTCGTCGGGCGGCGGCGCCAGCCCAAACCGAGCGCGGGCGTCCAGCACGGCAATGATGTTGCCTCGCAGGTTAATCACGCCCAACACATAGGGGGGTGCGCCCGGCACGCGCGTCGCCGGCGTGTAGGTGCGAATCTCTTGCACCTGAAGAAGCGGTATGCCGTAGCTCTCCGAGCCAATCTGGAACACCAAGTATTTCTCGACAGCGGATTCGCTCGCAATCTGCACATTCTCCGATAGCTGCGTCTGCATCGTTAACCTCCATCTGATTGTTTTCAGGTTTGAATGACTCCCTGAACCCCCCGTTACAGGGGGAGTTAGGGAAAGTCATGCTGCTTTGAGCGATGTGTTCTCGCTCAGGTTGAATGCGCCGAGCGCGTTCTGCAGATCGACCGCGATTTGGCGCAAGTGGTCTGCCAGGGAGGCGATTTGCACCATCTGGGCAGCGATCTCTTGTGTGGCGGCGCTCATCTGCTGCGAGGCGGCGCTCGACTCCTCGCTCATCCGCACGGTCTGCTCCATGACCTGCTTCACCTCGTCCGATTGGGTCGCCATCTGGGTTGCCATTGACTGGTATTGGCTGACCACTGTGGCGATGCTTTCCACCGCGCGGGTGAGTCCTGTTTCCACCTCTTGCACGGCGTTTTGCATCGAGCGCACGGTGTCTTCCACGATGCGCTGCACTCCGCCGATGAGCGCACCGATCTCTTTGGCGGAGTTGGCAGAGCGTTCGGCGAGGTTGCGCACCTCTTCCGCCACCACGGCGAAGCCGCGCCCATGCTCGCCTGCCCGTGCCGCCTCAATCGCGGCGTTCAACGCGAGCATGTTCGTCTGAAAAGCGATGCTCTTGATGATTTCCACAATGTTGCTCATCTGCTGGAACTGGTCGCCCATCTGGTTCACCTTGTGCGCGGTATCGGCAATCAGTGCCTGCAGGTTGCTGGCGACCTGCTGGGCGTGATGCACGGCTTGTGCCTGTTGCTGAGCGCCCTCCGCGATCTGGCGCGACACCTGCTGAATGCCCGAGACCGCCTGCGCTGTCCGATGCACCTGTTCCAGCTGGCTCGTGGAGAGCCGAGCGAGATGCTCGATACTGGTGGCAATATCGGCGGTGGCAGCACGCGACTGCCCCGTGGCGGACGCCAACTGCTGCGCGGCATGAGAGAGTTCCTGTCCTGTGTGGATGCTGATGCGCAGGGCGCCCTGCACGATTTCCTTCAGCTGACCGATAGTGTCCGACAAGTCGTGGCGCGTGGAAGCAAGCCGAACTTGCTGCACATCAAGCCCAACCGACTGACACACGCTCAGCAAGTATGAATCGCACACCGACTGGAGGTCGTAGTTGAACACAGTAGCGATGGCGCGGAAGGCTTTGCGCACAAACTCGGCGTTCTCAGGATAGGCACGCGCTAAGTATTCATGCACAAGGTCTAAGTAGAGCGCGTAGCTACCGATGTACCACTTCGGGGGCAGATCTATCACATCGTGAACTTGTCCGATGCGCAGGCGGCGTTCGAAGTAGGGGAGGCCGAAACGGCCGCCGCTATCGGCTTCGCGAAAGATATCGAGGAAGTAGCCCGCCTGCGTCTTTTCGAGTCGGCTGCGGAGCTGCTCCAGCGTCAATCCGCGTTGTTGCGCAATCTTTTCAAAAAAGGCGCGCGTTTCCGAGAAGGCGAACTGGTGGTCGTAGAACGCCTTTGCGATGGCGGCGGCGTGTTCCTCTGCCCACGGGCGTAGCTGGCGCAGAGTCTCGATATCGTCCTGCGTCAGGCGAATGAACTGCTTGCGCAGATTGAGATTCTCTTCGTTGATTCGATACAGCCTGCAGAGTTCTGTCATGGTGTCATCCTCCTGTTTAGAATGGGTTAGGCGGCGCTGCGGGAGATGGGTTCCCTGTGTTGCGTCAGGCGGAACAGTTCCGCCACATCGAGGATGAGCGCGACGCGCCCGTCGCCCAGTATTGTTGCCCCAGCAAAGCCGGGAACGCGGAGAAAGTTCTCCTCCAGACTTTTCAAGACGACCTGCTGCTGCCCAACGATGCTGTCGACGGCGAGCGCAATCTGCTGCCCTTCCTGCTCCAGAATCAGCACCAGCTCACTTTCGCCCTTGTCGGGCAGCCCGATGATGTGGCGCAAGCGGATGAGGGGGATAAAGCGCCCGCGCACATTGACTATCTCGCCGCGTTCGAAGGGTGCGCTGCGCGACAAGTCACTCAAGCGGAACGCCTCCAGCACAGCAGTCAAGGGCACGATGTATTGCTCCTCGTCCACGCGCAGCCCCAGCCCGTCCATAATGGCGAGGGTGAGGGGCACTTTGAGCGTGAAGCGTGTGCCTTGCCCGATTGCGGAGTATATGCTCACGGCTCCGCCCAGCTGTTCGACATTGCGTTTGACCACTTCCATGCCAACGCCGCGCCCCGAGAGGTCGCTGACCTGCTGTGCTGTGGAAAAACCGGGGCGGAAGATGAAGTCATAGAGGGTTTCGAGGCTTGGCTGCTCGTTCTCGCTGAGCCAGCCGAGCTGGATGGCTTTTTGTCGGATGCGCTCAGGGTCGATGCCCCGTCCGTCATCGCTGACCTCGATGTAGATACGCCCTTCCGACTGTGCGGCGCGCAGTAGCAGCGTGCCCGTTTCGGGTTTGCCACAGGCACGCCGTTCCTCAGGCGGCTCGATGCCGTGATCGATGGCGTTGCGCACCAGATGCGTCAGTGGGTCGCTGAGCAACTCGAGCAAGGTGCGATCCAGCTCGGTCTCCTCGCCCTCGATAATGAGGTTCACCTTTTTGCCGAGTTGGTGGGCGGTGTCGCGCACCATGCGCGGGAAGCGATTGAACAGGTGTCCGATAGGCAGTAGGCGGATTGCCATCACGCGCTCGTGCAACTCGCGCACATGGCGCTCCATCTGCGTAATCGCATAGCGTAGACGCTCATGGGTGGTCTCTGCCTGCGCACTGCTGAGCATCGATTGGGCAATCACAATCTCGCTCACGAGGTTGAACAAGGCATCCACCTTCTCGGTGGCGACGCGAATGCTCTGCGACTCGCTCTTGACAGGCGCGCTGACCGCCTGGACTGTTCTGACGGGAGCCCCCTGATCCGAATCCGAGGCCGTCTGAGAGCGATCGGGAGCCGAGAGGCTCGTGGGGGAGGGTGCCGACTCCTCCTCGATCTGGACGGTTGCCCCCTCCGCGCTCAGCTCCAGAACAGCGCGCAGGATTGCAGGCTCGAACGCCGTTTCAACCGTCAGTTCCCAGTGCCCGTAGCAGGCGTCAGGCTTGAGCGCGTTCAGCGGGGGAATCTGATGGTGGAAACGGCAGTGGATGAACTGCGCATATTCTTCCAGTTCCCTCAGTAGGGCGAGCGGGTCATGCTCTGGGCTAAGCGTCGGCGCGGGATGATAGACGACTCGGTAGCGACGCGCCGCGCGTTCCGCCGAGGTCTCGGATTGGGCGAACGATGGCGGCAGGGTGTTCGAGTCGTGGGGCGTGGGGGCACCAGATAGCACAGCCTGTATCTGGCTCAGCAACAGGTCGCAAGCAGGGTCGCCCACATCGCCCTCTGTGCGGGTGCGCTCCAGCAACGCGCGGATGAGATCCACCGCCTGCAGCAGCAGCGTCGCCAGCTCAGGGGTGAGCGGACGCCCCTCGCGCCGCAACGACTCCATCGCGCTCTCCAACCCGTGCGTGAACCGACTCAACTGAGTGAACCCCATCGCCGCGCTGTTGCCTTTGAAGGAGTGGGCATACCGAAACAGGGCGTTCACTGTCTCCGGGTCGTGCCCGCGCTCCTCCAACGAGAGCAACACCTGCTCCATGCCTTCCAGCATCTCGTAGGCTTCGTCGTAGAAAAGGTGAACCAAGTTTTCCATAAACCCTCCTCCCTTAGGATTGCAGTACCGCTTGCCAAATGCCGTAGCGGTTCAGGCAGTCATACAGGTCGGGCGACGGCTCTTTGAAGGCAATCGGCTGCCCGCTTGCCTCCAGACTTTTGCCCAGCGCAATCAGCGTTTGGAGACAGGCATAATGGAGGCTCTGTAGGCTACCCCACTCGACGGTGGTCGGCTTGGGCTGGGCTTCGATTTGTTGAGCCGCCTCCAGCAAAGCGGGCAGCTGATCAAAGCCTAACTTGCCCTCTAACACCAGTTGATAGCCCTTTTTGCCGATTTTGAGTTCAATCATCGGTAGTCCCTCCCGATAAGTCCCTCTTCTTTGGGGGAACCGTTTAGTCTCATGCGGCTTTGGGCATGGCACTGCTGGAGCGCGCCTCTTGCTGGACTGCTTGATAAAGCGCGTCGAGTTTGGAGACTATCTCGCGGCTGACGGCGCGGATTTCGTCCAGCAGTTGCTCGGCACGGGCGCGGTCGCCTTGTTCCATCGCCTCGGTTGCCTGCGCTGCGATTTGATGAAGGCGGGCATGGGGGGATTCGATCGCTTGGAACTCAGGCAAGTGCCCCAGCGTGGCTTGACCTGTGGTATAGTACCACTGCCCTAAGGCGCAGTGTTTATGCGAGACCAGCTCGCTGCGCGGGATCATGATGCCCTCGTGCACCATCTTCTGAACCCGCTCGACCCACTTTAGGTGCGCTTGCTTGAAGCGTGCGATTTGCTGTTCAAAATCCGCCTCGCCGCTCCAGCGGAATCTGCCGAGCGCCAGTTCCACTGCTTCAGCGGAGCCGAGCATGCCTTCGGCGCGCTTTGCCAAGTCGCTGAGGGTGAGCGTCTGGTGATGGATGACTTGGTTGATTTCCTGCACGCTGGCGGCGACCTCTTGGCTACCTGCGGCTGCTTGTTCCATAACTTGCTGGAGTTGTTCTGCGCCTTTTTGCAGTTGGTGGGCGGTGGCGCGTGCTTGGTCAGCGAAGCTGGCGACTTGGGTCAGCCCTTCGGTTGCCATTTGCGAGCCTGCCAGCATCTGCTGGGTCGCCGCGCTCGATTGTTGGGCGATGGCAGCGATTTGCTCAATCTCGTTCATGGTCGCGTTGGCGGCTTGTTGGATGCGCTGGAGTTCGCTCACGGTCTGGTTCACCTGTTCACTGACTTGGGTGATGGCGTTGAGGATATCGCCGATACGCTCGCCCGTTTCGGTGGCGAGTTGCACGCCATGCTGCACTTGCTCTTGGTTTTGCTGCATCGCCTGCGTCGCGCTTTCAGTTTTCGCCAGTACCTGTTGGATGATGCGATGGATTTCACGGGCGGCTTCTGCGCTGCGCTCGGCAAGGCGGCGTACCTCTTCAGCGACCACAGCGAAGCCGCGTCCCGCTTCACCCGCGCGCGCGGCTTCAATCGCGGCGTTGAGCGCAAGCAGGTTGGTCTGTTGCGCGATTTCCTCGATGGTTTGCAAGATGGCAGTGATACTCACGGACATCTGGGCGAGTTGCTGCAGCTCGCCGCTCAAGTGATGGCTTTGGGCTTCGATAGCATGGATGGCGTGATTGGTCTGTTGAAGGGCGAGGCGTCCCTGCTGTGCTTTTTGCACCACCTCTTCGGCAAGGCGTTTTACGCGGTCGCTTTGTTGCGCGAGGCTTCGGGTGGCTTCGAGGGTAGTTTGCATCTGATAGACGCCTTGTTGGGCGGCGTTCGCCGTGTGCTGGGCGCCCTGCGCGACCTCTTGAGCCGCACGGTTCACCTCCTGAATTTGTTGCGTGCTGGTGTGGATGAGTTCGGCGACTTGGGTCGCGCCGCGCTCCATCTCGATGGAGGCTTGGCGCAGTTCGCTGACGGCGTTGCTGCTCTCGCTCACCTGCTGCGCCATCGCGAACACGCCCTGTGCGACCTGCGACACGCTCCCGCTGACCTGTTCTGCCTGTTTTTGCGCCTCTTGCACACCAGTGCCGACCGCTCTGATTGCACCCATCGATTCCTGGTTCGTCTGTTGGATGCGCTGTATTGACTCACGCATGGCAGCGACCGCCTGATTGAACTGCTTCATCACAGCATGGAGCACATCGCGCGGTTGAGTGCCTATCTCTATCCCCAAGTTGCCCTCCGCCAGCTTGCTGATGGCGTTTTGCAACTGCTTCACATTGCTCATCAAGCCGCGCATCACGCCGAACGCCATGTAAGTCAATACGCCGAGTACAAACAACCCGAGCAAGCCAAGCAGGAGCAAGCGGGTGCGTATGGCTGCGTTAGCATAACGCTCACTCTCCTCCACCGCACGGTTTGCCAGAGTGACTGTTTGGTCAATCGCGCGGCGATGCTCGCTGAAATGGCGTTCTGACTGCTCAAACGCCCTTTTGAAAGCCGTTTCATCGCCCTGCTCCGCTGCAGGAATAAGCTGCTGCTTAACAATTGTGAGGTACTGCTTGCCCGGCTCGTACGATTCCTTCAGGAATCTTTCTCGAATTGCCCCTTTGGGCAGGGTTTTGCGCCAGTATTCATGTCGCTCTTCATAGTCCTTGGCAAGCTGCTCAATTTCACTTGCTAACTCACGAACCTGCTGGGGTGGGTAATGCTCACGAACGGCTTGGTAGAGCTGATAGACCTTCAGGCGTGTCTCCACCAGATATGCAGGGGGCGGCAGAATGTCGGCGATGAGGTCTTTCGATTGCGCAATCTGGTGATACAGCGGCCCGTTCACCTTGACGGTGTTGAGCGTGGCGATGGTCATCAGCATAAAGAGTATCACGATGC
>CALAMM010000031.1 GCA_937925775.1 uncultured Fimbriimonadales bacterium | reverse complement strand
CGTCCAGCGCGCCATCGTGGTCTTGAGGTAGTTCTCGTCGTCGCGCTGCGGGAACTCTGGCTTGTAGTGCGCACCGCGACTCTCGTTGCGGTCAAGGGCGCACGCCGTGATGCAGAGGGCGAGCTCAAGCTGGTGTTCGAGCGTGCGCACGAACGGGATGACCTGGTTCGTCCAGCCTGCGTGGTCGGCGATGTTCACATGTTTCACGCGCTCGCGCAGTGCCTTGAGCTGCTCGAGAGTGCGTGCTAAGCGCGAGTTCTCGCGTACGACGGTCACATTCTCGTCCATCAGCACGCGCATCTCATCGGCGAGGCGGTAGGGGTTCTCGTTGCCCGCGCGGCGGCTGATTTCCTCGAAGTGCGCTTGGTGCTTGCGCTGCTCTTGCTCGAACAGACGGCTCGGCAGGTCGAACGCGGAGCCGTCCACATTCTTGAGGTATTCTACGATAGCGGGGGCGGCGACCTCACCCGCGAAGATACAGCTCAAGAGCGAGTTCGCGCCGAGGCGGTTCGCGCCGTGATATTGGTAGTCTACCTCGCCCACCGCGTACAAGCCCGGAATGTTGGTCATCTGGTTGCGCGGATGCACAGGCTCCATCAGCCCGTCGCCGTTCACGGCGTAGTCCACCCACAGTCCGCCCATCGAGTAATGCTGGGCTGGATAGATGCGCATAGGCACCTCGCGTGGGTCTTCGCCCACGAACTTGAGGTAGACTTCCAGGATGCCCAGCAGTTTCTTCTCGATCTGCTGGCGTGGCAGGTGCGTGATGTCTAAGTAGACTTGGTTCTTGCCTTGGATGCCGCGGCGTTGGTTCACGCACACATCGAAGATTTCGCGGGTGGCGATGTCGCGTGGCACGAGGTTGCCGTAGGCGGGGTATTTCTCCTCCAGGAAGTACCAGCGGTCGCTTTCGGGGATGTCGCGTGGGTGGCGCTTGTCGTACGGGTCTTTGGGCACCCACACGCGCCCGCCTTCGCCGCGCACCGCCTCCGAGATCAGGCGGCACTTGTCTTCGCCAGGGACAGCGGTGGGATGGATCTGGATGAACTCGCCGTTTGCGTAGTACGCGCCCTGCTGGTAGCAGATGCTCGCTGCGGCGCCCGTGCAGATGATGGAGTTGGTCGTGTTCTTGAAAATCATACCAGGGCCGCCCGTGGCGATGACGACTGCTTCCTCAGGGAAGGCGCGGATCTCCATCGTGCGCAGATCTTGTGCCACAAGACCGCGGCACACGCCCTGCTCATCGAGCACCAGCCCAAGAAACTCCCAGCCTTCGTACTTGGTCACGCGCCCCTCCACTTCCCAACGGCGCACCTGCTCATCGAGGGCATAGAGCAGCTGTTGCCCCGTGGTGGAGCCGGCGAACGCGGTGCGATGGTGGCGCGTGCCGCCGAAGCGGCGGAAGTCGATTAAGCCTTCCGGCGTGCGATTGAACGGCACGCCCATCCGATCGAGCAGATAAATCAGCGCAGGGGCTCGCTCACACATCCGCAGCACAGGGGGCTGATTCGCCAGAAAGTCGCCCCCGTAGATGGTGTCGTCGAAGTGAATCCACGGCGAGTCGCCCTCGCCTTTGGTGTTCACAGCGCCGTTGATGCCACCCTGCGCACACACCGAGTGCGAACGCTTCACAGGCACAAGGGAAAACAGGTCTACTTGCACGCCCGCCTCAGCGAGCTTCATCGCGGTCATCAGACCGCCCAATCCGCCTCCAACGACAGCAACTTGCTTCTTTGCCATACGAGAACCTCCTTAGTGGTTCGCCAAGGGGTTTGGCGGCGCTTCGTGCATAAAGAAGCCCGCCAACGCCGTAATCCCCAGCGCGGTCAGTAAAACGAAGCCGATCATGCAGAACTTGTATAGGCTACGCTGGGCGCGGTCGCTAATCACGATGCCCCAGCGAATTGCGAAGTTCCACACGCCGTTGAACAGGTGATACGAACTCGCCGTCACGCCAATCACATACAGCGCGACAACCCACGGCTCGGAGAAATGCGCTTGCATCCCGCTATACGAGATGTCCTTGCCATACAGTTTGTGGCTCACGGTCGTGGAATACACATGGAACAGCAGGAAGAAGAAGATTACCACGCCCGAAACGCGCTGCAGCGTATATGCGAGGTTCTCGCGATAGCGGTACCGAAAGATGTTCGCTTTGCCGTGATAGGTAATCACAAATCCGTACAGCGAGTGAAACAGCAAGGGCAGAATAATCAGGAACAGCTCCATCGCCCACAGCACCGGTTTCGGCAAGATGACATTGAAGAAGTAGACCACCGCGTTGAAGTATTTGGGGTCGATTGCCGCCATCGAGTTCAGAAACAGGTGCTGTGCGAGATAGTAGCCGACGGGGAAAATCCCCGTAAGGGAGTGCAGTTTGTGCAGGAAGTAGTTATCCCCCTTGAGTTTCTCTCGCCAGCCAAGTTGTGGTGCGGTCTGAACGCTCATAAGTCATACGCCTCCAGATATAGATTATACCCGATTCGGTACGGTGAGCATATGAAGGCTCAGGGCGTTGCCCCTCCATTGCGCTTGGCGTAAGCGCATCTGGGGGGCGATTGCCTGTTCGATTGGCTACCCTCGCACTTTTTTCAGTTGTTGTTGCATGCGCTCGGCGAGTTGGCGTGCTTGCGCCTCGTAGGCGGTCTTGTCCTGCCAAGTTTCGCGGGGCGAAAGCAGGTCGTCGGGCACATCGGGCACAGAGACGGGCGTTTCCAGTCCGAAGATGGGATCGGTGCGGTAGCGGACTTGGTCTAATGCACCGCTCAGCGCGGCGCGGATCATCGCGCGGGTGTAGCGGATGGGGATTCGGTGCCCTACACCATACGCGCCCCCTGTCCACCCCGTGTTGATGAGCCATGCCTGCGCCTGATGCTGATGAAGCTTTTCTGCGAGCATCTCACCATAGCGCGCGGGGGGCATGGGCAGGAACGGCGCGCCGAAACACGCGCTGAAGGTTGCCTCCGGGTCTTTCACGCCCCGCTCCGTGCCAGCCACCTTCGCCGTATAGCCCAGCAAGAACATGTCCATCGCCTGATCCACGCTCAGGCGACTAATCGGAGGCAGCACACCGAAAGCGTCGGCGGCGAGGAAGAACAGATGGCGCGGATGCCCGCCGATACTGGGCAAAACCGCACCCTCAATATAGTCCACAGGATACGCTGCGCGGGTGTTTTCCGTAATCGAAGCATCCGTGTAGTCAGGCTCGCGCGTGTCAGGGGCTACCACCACATTCTCCACCACGCTGCCGAAGCGAATAGCGTTCCAAATTTGCGGCTCATGCTCGCGCGAGAGATTGATACACTTTGCGTAGCA
>CALAMM010000030.1 GCA_937925775.1 uncultured Fimbriimonadales bacterium | reverse complement strand
AATCATATCGTACACGCGCGCGTGCGCAAGGTTCGCCACTTTCGGGTTCTTCTGCACAATCTCCAGATACTCCCGAAAAGTGCCTTCCCAACTAATCTGTTTCTCCAGCCGCCGCTGTTCCTCGATCTGGCGCAAGAAGTCGGATGCGCTCATACTCGTAGACCCCCTTGTGCGTGACGCGGGCAGTCGGGTCGCGTGTTCCCGCGACGGGCGTTCAGCTCGCCTCATATGTCACCCCATGCTGTAAGGATATCGGGTCGCCCCAACGACGCCGCTTAAACATTATCGGTTAGACGCGATTGGAATCGCAGAGGTTTCTGACCCGTGAAGGAAATATTCCATACACGCTGGATTAACCGCGCATACTATTGAGGCAAATGAACCGAACGCCAGTTCTGAAAGGATACTGCCCGCTGCGGCAGGAGGCATTTTCCTGCCATGCAATTATACTACGAATCGCGGCGAGTCTGGGTTCCACTCATCGCCGTCGATGGGCTATAATTACGCTGGAGGACGACAACGATGGCATTAGCCGATGTGGAGACCCGTCGGATGGTGCTGCGCGAAATTAACAAGCGCCACTTAGACACCTCGAGGCTGGATGTGCAGGTGTTTCATGGCGTGGTGTACCTGCGAGGCACGGTGAGCGGGATGCGCGGGCACGACATCGACCCCAAGGCGGAGATGGAGCTTATCCGTCGGATTCTGCGCCAGCGTCCGGGCATTCGGGATGTGGTGGTCGATGTGATTTTTCGTTGAGCGATGGGGTTTCGGCTATGGGATGCGCTCTATCCGCCGCGCTGCGTAGCGTGCGGACGCTTTCATACCGAGCCGTTATGTGCTGAGTGCATAAAGCACTTCGCGCCCATCCTGCCACCTGCGTGTGTTCGGTGCGGTGCGCCGACGCGCACGCTGGGCGATTGTCGGCGCTGTGTAGGACGCACCTTTGCGTTTGACGGGACAGTGTGTGCGGGATTTTACACGGGGAGCCTGCGCCGCGCAATTCTGAACCTTAAATTTCGCCGTTGGCGACGCGCTGCTGCGCCTCTGGCAACGCTACTTTGGCAAACTTGGAGTTGTCCAGAATATGCCCCTTTTCGTCAGGTCGAGGCGATACTCCCTGTGCCGATTCACCCTGCGCGACGCGCCTTGCGCGGGTTCAACCAGGCAGAGTTGATTGCCCACCAACTGGCTCGGCGGTCAGGCATCCCCGTGCTGACAGGGGTGCTCCGCCGTCGATTCTACCGACGCCCGCAGGTAGGGTTGCGTCAAGCCGAGCGCATGCAGAATGTGCAGGATGCTTTTGAGGTTGTGCGCCCAGAACTGGTTCAGGGGCGCGCCGTCGCCCTGCTGGACGATGTGTTCACGACGGGTAGCACGCTCGACGCCTGCGCTCAGACGCTCAAACAGGCAGGCGCGTCGTTCGTCGTCGCGCTTGCGCTCGCCCGCGACCTCAGCGACGACCAACTGGCTCTGTAAATAAATCTCGTCCAACGCCTCGTACACCCGCTCGCCTATCCGCAGCTGAACGACGACGGAGTGAAAGCCTTCCTCTTCGGGCAATCGACAGAGCAACTGCTCGCGCGGCGGCTGCCACTCGCTCCATGCGCCATCTCCAACCCGATAGCGCATCGCCTGCGCTTCACGCGCCCCATGCACATAAACGGTCACCCAAGGCGAATCGGTTGCGAAAGCGTCCAGATTAATCACCACGGGATACACATGGCGTCGTGTGCCGAGTAGCTGCGTCCATGCCGTACGGTAGCGCGTGGTATCGTCGGCGGCGAACCCCGCGCCCATCTCCCGATAGTCAGGGTTGAGCAAGTTCGCGCGGTGCGGAGGACTTTGAAGCCACAGTTCCAGCGCACGCTCATAGTTGAGCTGCCCCGCCGCCAAATTCTCGCCTAAACGATGATAAAAGTAGCCCACCTGCGACACTCGATAGTCCGCACGCCGCCCCAGCGCGTCTGCATGGTAAACCTGTCCCGTGGCTAACAGCGTCTCAGCGTAGCTTTGCGCCGCTTCACAGAGCTGGTCGTTCAACTTCAATGGCGGCACCCCGTGCCGCACGCGCACTTCGTTAACAGCCACGGTATAGTCGTGGAGCAGCTTGAGCCTCGTCTCGATGGCGTGATGAGCGTGCGCCCATGCTATGCTCGCTCCCAGCAGCGTCGTCCCTAACCAGCGCAGGATGGCTCGATCCATAAGCATCCCTCCTTTGGGATTATCGGCTTTCCCCCCATCGATCTCCACACAAGAATTGCCTGCGTGCAGACTGGGTTAGCCACGCTCCACTTCGCAGGGTCGGCGTCCTCGCCGATGACCCATGCCCCACGCGCCTGCGAGCGTGCGTGCAGGCGTCTTGTCGTGCTTCGCAGCCGTCGTTATGGACGCTGACGCAAAGCGGGTGCGACGACATTCCTGTCGTCGCAGAACCAGTCAGCAGAACGCTCCCAGTGGCTTGGACATTCCTGTCCAAGCGAATCTCGTCAGCAGGGACGCTGTGCGCCGCCAAAACGGGTGCGACGACATTCCTGTCGTCGCGGGTTTTCTCGGCGGGGACGGCGGTGCTGCGACGCCAAGAATGGCGTCGCACCTGTGGCTGGGACATTCTTACCCAAGCACGCTGAGGGTGTT
>CALAMM010000029.1 GCA_937925775.1 uncultured Fimbriimonadales bacterium | reverse complement strand
CGTCCGTGCCGATGAAGTCCGAGCGATAGATCTGCCATTGAATTGTGTCGGGTGCGCTTTTTGCGAACAGAGTGGTTTTCCATGAGATGCGCACATAGGGTTCGAAGTTGCCGTCCGCACCCGCTTCCGCCAGCACGGTCTGCACGGGGGTATTGCCGCCAGAGGAGGCGCGCGCCACGCCGAAGGCGATCAAGCCGATAACGAGGATGGGTCCCAAGGCGCGCAGGAGTTTATTGCCCTCGCCGGGGCGGCGCGGGGTTTCAGTGCGCACTTTGCCTGCGCGCACTTCCACAGTTGGCACGCGGAAGATGGCGCGGGCGCGGTCTTCGCTCTGGATACCGCGTCCGAAGTCGATAATCTCGCCCACCGCGTCGCTGTCGGAGACCTGGGTGATGCGAATTCGCCCCACTTCCTCGCCGCGGCGCACGACGATCATTTCCATGCCGGGTTGCAATCCGCCGCGAATGCCGCGATTGAGCAGCACCTCTTTCCCCGCGCGTGTGGTAAGGACGGTCGCTTCGGGGATGGTGTAGTTCTGGATGGTGCGCACGGCTTCAAAGGCGGCGTTGCGGATGGCTTCTTGGACGAGGGTGTCGTCGTCGCCTGCGTAGCCGGGGCGGCGATTGCTGTAGCCTGTGGCGACCGCGCCGTTGATGGGTTCACCCGACGCGATATCGATGACTCGCACCGTGAGCACCACCTGTGCTTGTTTCGGGCTACCCACGAAGGTCACGGCGCTCACTTCGCCTGTGATAATCGATTCGGCTTGCAGTGCGCGTCCGAGGCGGAGGAAGCCCGTTTTCGTGAGTGGGGGTGCGAGGTCGAGGTCTTTCAGCTGTTGCTCCACCTCGCTCCGCGCCAGCACCTCATACTTACCTGTCTTTTGGTATTCGCTCGCGACGGCGTCGGTTGCAGCGCGAGCGATACTTGCGCCGCCGTACCCGCTCTTGTTCTCGAAATCCAGCACCGCGATGCGCGGCAGTTGCACCAGTTGTGCGTAGGCGCGCGCAGCGCCCAGCGGGTAGAGCAGCCCTACCGCGAGCATACTCATCACACCAAGATACGCTGTGCGCGTCGCCCAAGTTCGTCTCATCCGTGTTTTCACCCTGATTGCTCCTCCTTCATAGTCTGCGTCTCAGCGCGTGAGGATGAGCGGTGCAGTCGCACGGGCGACCTGACCGTCTTCGCTCACGGCTCGAATTTCCACAGTGTACGCGCCAGGCGGGAGTGCCACACCGCTTTGGTCGCGTCCATCCCAGATGGCTTGCTGTACGCCGCTGCGTGTCGCCTGATTGAGCAGCTGGCGAACCACCTTACCGCCTGAGAGAATATTCACCTGCACGGTCGCATCTCCTGTCAGTTGGAACGCGATGGTGTGTTGACTGCCGCGTCCGGAGTTTACCTGCACTTGTTGGATGCGCAGCAGCCCGCCGCTGGACGCCATTTCGAGGCGGAATCGGCTCACGCCGGTTGCGCCCGTGCGGAAGGTGTACGCGCCTGTGGTGCGCAGGTAGCGCCGCTCGCCCGTGTCGAGGTTCACCAGCACGAGGTTCGCCGTGCGCGGCAGCTGCTGCACATCGGGCCATCGGAGAGTGACCTCGCGGTTCGGTTCGCTGGTCTCCACCACGAACTCCCAACTCGCGCTGCGAGTCGCAGGCTGGATATCCACGCCGTAGAGACCGCTTTGGTCGCCCCAGTTGAGACGCGGCAAACTGATATGCACATACTGCGAACCGACGGGGGGCGGTTTGAGCAGGTCATGCTCGCGATCGTAGCCTAGCGTGGCGGCACGCGAGACGCCCACATACGCGCGATCGCGCAGTTCACCCGACTCCACTTCCAGCGTCAGGCGCCAGCCTGTCGGACTCGCGCCCGCGCTGCGACTCGGCGCGTTCAGTGCTTGTGCCGTCGGCGGGATAATCAGCGTCGTGTCGCGATAGGCGTAGAGCCAGTAGCCTTCCCAGATTTTCATGCGCGTGGTCGCCGTGTACGCGCCGAACGAGTAGCCCCACAGCGCGTTCGCCACAAGGCCCTTCCCCACTGCGGTGGACAGCGAGATTGGCGTGTTCGTGTCGGGATCGATGAACTGCACCGCGCTCCAGTTCACATCGAAGGTGAACGGGTTGCCAATCATGTTCCAGCCCGCCTGCAACGGAATCTGGAAGGGTTGGCTCGCATTGGCAGGTGTGCCCTGCGTAGTGAGCGGCAGGTCTTCAGAGGTCTCGATGAAGTAGCCGCGTCCGAGTTGGAAGCGGTTCGCAGGCGCGTTCGGATAGAACACATAGCGTCGCTGCGCTGGATCCCAAGTGAAGAATCGGAAGGTCGCGCTGGCAGGCACGCTGAGCAGGTCGCGCACATCCTGCGTGTAGTCGTACGGCGCGGAAACCAGGAAGCGTCCCTTGAAGAAGGTGCGCAGCGGCTCCGACTTGAACTCGCCGATAACGGTGTTCTGGTTCGGATTCACCGTAATCGTGCGCTGAGTGGGAATAAAGGTGAACCCTGTCTTGGTGGGCACGACCACATACTCGCCGGGCGGCACATTGGAGAAGGTGTAGTTGCCGTTGGCGTCGGTCGTTGCTGTTTGAACCACCAGCGTGCCGAAGCGCAATTCAACCGTCACATCGGGTTCTGGTGCGCCGCCGAAGCGTCGGGTAATCCGTCCTGAAGCGGAGCCGGGCGGCAGCTGCGCCAGCTGGAAGTTGAGCGTGGTGGTCTGGTTCGCGGGCACGCTCAGCGTCTGGCTTTCAGGCGCGTAGCCGGGCGCGACCGCCGTGATTACATACTCACCTGCAGGCACGGTGAAGGTGTATTGTCCGTTCGCGTCGGTGGTCACATCCGCGCGGGTGGTTGTGCCTGCCACCGCCGTGACGCGGGCGTTGGCAATCGGCTGTCCTGTGTTGGCGTCGGTCACTGTGCCTGTCACTGTGCCCGGCTCAGGCTCCAGCACGAAGTCGCCGATATTGGTGGTCTGCCCCGCTTGCACTTCCACATCGCGGTATACGCCGTCGGGCGTGGGCTGGACGGGCGGTAGGCGGTAGCCACCGAACGCAAGGCTGACGACCGTAACATTCCAGGTTCCTGCAGGCACGCGCGGTATCAGGAAGGTTCCGTCGGGGTCGCTGAACACTTCTACGGTGAGTTCAGGATCGACGGTATTCGTCGCGCGGATGACCGCGCCGCGCACGGGCTGGTTGTTGATGTCAATCACGCGCCCGCTGATTTGCCCAGGCGGCGTGG
>CALAMM010000028.1 GCA_937925775.1 uncultured Fimbriimonadales bacterium | reverse complement strand
GTCAACGGGCATCTTGCGTTTTCTAAGGGGTGCGAATGTGGCTGAGCGGGCGAGGTGATTAGGTTTACATTTGTCTACCTCTGCGTCCTTCATGGTGGCATGCCTCGTTCGTTGTCGAAGGACTGGATTGCGCAGGAGATTGCGCAGACCTTCCAGTTGCCGCTGTTGAGCGTGCCTGTGCAGTTGGCGACGGAGGCGATTCATCGCTTGGCGCGTCATCAGCGCGATAAGCAGGCGCGCCCGCGCGCCCTGCCGCCGCACCTGTGGCACGCTGCACGCGAGGAGGCATGCCACTTCTGCCTGCAAACCCTTGCCCGACTCGTTCAACTGGAACGCGGTCCTGATGCTTTGCCGCCCGAGACGGCGGCGCTGTACGATGCGTTCCTCCAAGCCGTGCGTCAGTACCTCGAGACGCCACCCCCCTCAATGCCCTCCCCTACCTCCGACCTGTCTCCCAGTGAGCAGCTCAAGCAAGAGCAGCTGCTGTGGCGCCACGCCCGCGAAGCGCTGGAACTCTGCGAAAAGTGGCGTAAGGCGATGCAGCAGGAAGACTAATTTTGCCCCTATCAGGTATAATACACTTCGCGCCCGCAGGAGCGAAGGCTGTTTCACCAAGCCGCCCCTGGCGGTTTCGTGAAGCGGCGTCGCTCCAGGGCGCACACCATCAGAGGAGGTACGGAGGAAACACGCAATGCTGACGCCCGAAGAAAAACAGGCGATCATCAATGAGTATAAGCGCCACGAGGGCGACACTGGTTCGCCTGAAGTGCAAATCGCGCTGCTCACTGCACGCATCAACTACTTGACGGAGCATCTGAAAACACACCGTAAAGACTATCACTCCCGCTACGGGCTGGTGAAACTGGTCGGGCAGCGGCGCCAGCTGCTGAACTACCTGGCGAATCAGGACATCCAGCGCTACCGCGAACTGGTGCAGAAGCTGGGCCTTCGCTCGCAGCGGTAAGGAGGAGGCAGAGTTCAATGCGAGAACCTATCAGAGTGTCCGCCGAGATCGGCGGAGATATTTTGTCGCTGGAGACAGGCGCTTTGGCGAATCAGGCGAATGCCGCTGTGGTCGTGCGTTACGGCGAGAGCGTGGTGTTAGTAACCGCCACGATGAGCCAGAAAGCACGCACCGATATCGACTTTTTCCCCCTAATTGTCGACTTTGAGGAGCGCAAATATGCCGTCGGTAAGATCCCGGGCGGTTTCGTGAAGCGCGGTGGTCGTCCGTCGGACGAGTCTATCGTGCAGGGGCGTCTTGTTGACCGTTCCATCCGCCCGCTATTCCCGAAGGGCATGCGCAACGAGGTGCAGGTAATCGTACTGCCCCTCTCTGTTGACTTTGACCATCCGCCCGCGGTGCTGGGCATTATCGGCGCCTCCGCCGCGCTTACCATCTCCGATATCCCGTGGAACGGGCCGCTCGGCGCGGTGCGCGTCGGCTATGTCAACGGCGAGTTCATCTTGAACCCCAACAGCGCGATGAGTGAGCTCTCCGACTTGGAACTGGTCGTCTCCAGCCGCCCTGACCATGTGATGATGATTGAGGCCGACGCGAACGAAGTGCCCGAGGAGGTGATGCTACAAGCCATTGAGCTGGCGCACTTGGAGAACCAGAAGGTGATTGCGCTTATTGAGGAGTTGCGCGCCCGCGCGGGCAAGCCGAAAGCCGAAGTGCCCCTCTATCTGGTATCTGCGGAGATTAAAGAGGCGGTGAAGGCGTTTGCGGGCGACTCGCTCAAACAGGCGGTTCAGAACCCCGACAAGCTCGCGCGCGAGGCGGGGCTGAGCCAGCTCAAAGACGAAATCGTCGTGCAGATGAACACCCCGCCCGACCCTGAATCGCCTCCGCCCTACGAAGGGCGCGAACTTGAACTCAGCATGGCGGTCGACGAGGTCATCAAGGAGACCGTGCGCAAACTGATTTTGGAGGAGGGCAAGCGTCCCGACGGACGCGCCCCGCACGAAATCCGCGAAATCGCATGCACAGTCGGACTGCTGCCCCGCACGCACGGGAGCGCGCTGTTCCAACGGGGTCAAACACAGGTGCTGACCACCTGCACGCTCGGCGCACTCCAAGAGGCGCAAATCCTGGATGCGCTGACCGAGGAAGAGACCAAACGCTACATGCATTTTTACAACTTCCCGCCGTTTAGCGTGGGCGAGGTGCGCCCGCTGCGCGGCGCGGGCAGACGCGAAGTCGGGCACGGCATGCTCGCCGAGCGCGCCCTTATGCGCATGGTTCCCCCCGAAGAAGAGTTCCCCTACGCCATCCTGCTCTACTCGGAGGTGCTGGAATCGAACGGCTCCACCTCGATGGCAAGCACCTGCGGGAGTACGCTCGCGCTGATGGACGCAGGCGTGCCCATCAAAGCCCCCGTCGCCGGCATCGCCATAGGGCTGGTCTACGAAAACGATGAGCGCTATGCGCTGCTCACTGACATTCAGGGCATGGAAGACGCTACGGGCGATATGGACTTCAAGGTCGCGGGCACAGAGAAAGG
>CALAMM010000027.1 GCA_937925775.1 uncultured Fimbriimonadales bacterium | reverse complement strand
GGGGAGAGGCGTCTGTGCTTGGACAAGAATGTCCAAGCCACATTCGTAGCGTCGGCGTCCCGCCGACGAACTCGCGACGACAGGACTGTCGTCGCACCCACGCTTGGACAGGAATGTCCAAGCCACTTGTGTTTGCGCTTGGACAAGAATGTCCAAGCCACCTGCTTGCAGGGGGAACCTATCCCGTTCACGGGGCACGCAGGAGAGAACGCGAGAGAGGAGGGATGGCTTAACCCCTTCGGGGGACTTAATCCACAGACAGGTTCTTGAACCGCTGTGCGCTGTGGTCTAAGTGAAGCAGCAATGTTTGATAGGCTTGCTCGATGCGTTGACGGATCTGCTCGGCTTTGGCGCGTTCAGGGCTGTTTTCGGGGAACCGTGCGGGGTCGCAACGGGCGATAAGTTCGCGATACGCGCGGCGCGCCGCTGCGAGGTCGGCATCTTGCGTTAGCCCTAACACCCGCAAGGCGCGTGCCCACTCCGCCGCCTGCGTCGTCGGGGGTGGGGTTGAAGAATGCGTGGCGCGAGGCGTCCCCAAGGAAGGCACTTGCAGCGCGTCTTCCAGCTCCTGCTGGGCGTTCTGCCGCGCTGCCTGCTCCGCCTCCTCCTCGCGAATCACCGCCTCCACGCGCTCCAGCAGCTCGTTCCAGTGCGCCTTCATCAGCCGCGTAATCCGTCGTCCCAGTGCCATCGCTACAAGTCCCCCTGCAATCCGACCGCAACAAACTCTATTGTACCTGCTTTCCCGCGCAGGGTGAAGTTCAGTCGTGTGCGCTCGCCTGCGCGTTGCTGGAGCGCGACTCGCCAACTGAGCTGCGCCGAGTCGCTCTGGTAGGCAGCAGTGAGTTCGGGCTGAAGTGGCAGCGAGCGCAGCGAGAGCCGCGTCGCCAGCCAGTGCGTTGCTTGCACGCGCCTGCCGTCGCTGTAGAGCCATTCCAACTGCACCGCCGCGCTGCCAATATGCAGGGTATAGTCTGCGCCGTAGAGGAGGTCGTAGCCGTCGGGGGAGCGGGAGCGTTCGGGCAGCTCCCACACGGCAAAAGCGTGCGGATCGATTCCGAAATGGCGTCCCACACCCACCGACACGCCGCCACGCACTGTGCCCACGCGCACATAAAGCCCCTGCTGGCGCTCAGAGCCGTTATAGAGGTACGCCACCCGCATCGGCAAGTCGCCGATAGCGAACCGCGTAGGCGACTGCACTGCAAGCACACTCTCATTGAGCAGCAGTCCTGCGCCGAACGGAGCGTAGAACTTGCCTACGCGCCAGCCTTCGAGCCGTTCGATGTATGCTTCGTCTAATGCTGTGCGGGTGCGATCGGTCGCAAGGTTCTGCAGGCGTTGCGCCACATACGCGCCGTAGCCCGCCTCGTGATAGAGCTGCAAAAACACCACCGAGTGGCGCGCGAGGTCGTCATACCAGCGCAGCACGGTGGTGCGCTCGTCAGCCCGCGCTTGGAGGTGGAACCGTGCGCCGAAAAAAACCGTCGGATGCTGGGCTTCGCAGCACGCATATAGCCCAATCAGCAACAGCATGCCCAGTCGGCGTCGCATAGGCTTCTCGGTAAAGTGTACCTGACCCCCGTCTCAACCGCTGCATAAGAGGACGGTGAATCCGTTCACCTCGTTAGTCCTGCCCGCCAGCCGTTGCCGATTACCAGCAGCGTGACGCCCATATCCGCCAGTATCGCCATCCAGAGTGTGGTCTGCCCAGCGAGGGCAAGCCCGATGAAGGCGGTGCGCACCGCAAGCACGAAGACGATATTCTGCTTGATTATGCCCATCGCGGCGCGCGCCGTGCGAATGAGCGCAGGGATGAGCGTCAGGTCGTGGCGCATCAGGGCGACATCGGCGGTTTCGAGGGCGAGGTCGGTCCCTCGCTCGGCGAAGCTGACGCCCACATCGGCGGTTGCTAACGCAGGGGCATCGTTGATTCCGTCGCCTGCCATGCCTACGCGCCCGAACCGCGCTCGCAACGCCTCGATAGCCTGTGCCTTTTCGTGGGGCAGCAGCTCGGCATAGCGTTCCTGAACGCCCGTTTGCTGCGCAATCGCTTCAGCCGTTGCCTGCGTATCGCCAGTGAGCAACGCGGTGTGCACGCGCAGTGTGTGGAGTTGCGCGACGGCGGTCGCCGCGTCGGGGCGCGCCGTATCACGCAGCGCGAACACCGCGCGCGGCTGATGGTCAAACAGCACTACCGTTGTCAGCCCCTGCGCCTCCAACTGCTCCAGCACGGTCTCCAACGCCTTAGAGCAGGCGTCATGCTGTTCCACAAAGCGATGATTGCCCATCCGAAAGAGCTTACCGTCCACCACGCCCGATATACCCAGCCCTGGCGCCGCCTCGAACGCTTCGACCGCTCGCGCCGTTGCCCCGTGCTTGAGACAGTAGTCGTGGATTGCGTGCGCAATCGGATGTTCCGAGCGCATCGCGAGGCTGAGCGCGATGTCCAAATGGCTCTGCAGGGGCTGTCGGTCAAGGCTACGGGCGTGTTCCACGCCCTGCTTCCCGTAGGTGAGCGTCCCAGTTTTATCGAACGCGAAGGCACGCAGTCCCGCCGCCTGTTCCAGCACGACCGCGCCCTTGACCACCACGCCGCGCCGTGCCAGCCCCGTCAACGCGCTCAGCAGCGTGACGGGCGTGCTAATCACCAGCGCGCACGGACAGCCCAGCACAAGGAACACCAGCCCACGATAGAGCCAGTCCGCAAACGGTGTACCTGTGATGAGTGGGGGCAGCACAGCCACGCTGGTCGCCAGCCCCAGCATCAGCGGCGTATAGACCCGCGCGAAGCGATCCATCAATCGGTCGACCTGCGCTCGACGCGCCTGCGCTTGTGCTACAGTGCGGGCGATATGCGCCACCAGCGTCTGGTCGGCAGGGGCAGTGACCTCAATCTCCAACAAGCCTTGCAGGTTCAGCATACCTGCGTAAACCAGATCGCCTGCAGACCTCTCCACGGGGACGCTTTCGCCTGTGATGGGCGACGGATCCACCGCCGACGCACCTGCGACGACAGTTCCGTCGAGCGGAATGCGCTCACCAGGCTTGACGCGCACGCGCTGTCCAACGCGGATGTGCGTGAGGGGCAGGGTACGCCATACACCGTCGGGTGTCAGCACAGAGGCTTCTGCGGGCGCAAGCTCCAGCGCGGCACGCAAGCTGCGCTCCGCGCGGTCGGACGCGCGTTGCTCCAGCAGTTCCGCGAGCGCGTACAGTGTCAGCACGACCGCCGCCTCGCCCCACTTGCCGAGCGCAACCGCGCCCGCGCCTGCAAGCGTCATCAGCATGTAGATGTTGGGACGAAACCGAGCCAACGCGAGTAGCCCTCGCCAGATTACCGCGCGCCCTGCAACCCCAATCGCCACTATCGCCATCAACGCAGGCGCGACGCCCTCTACCCCCAGCCACTCTGCAACTTCTGCCCCCAGCGCAAGCGCCAACCCCACGCCAATCCGCCAGTTCTCACGCCACGCTTGCCAACAGTGGGCGCTGCACGCACACGACGCCATAAGGGGATTATACCACTGAACTCCCTCTCTCGGAGCCTACCCCACACTGCACCGCTCGAACGCCTCTCTCAACGCGGCAATCGGATCGCCCCTCGGCACAAACTCCTGCCCAATCCAGCCTGTGTAGCCTGTTTCTTTGATGGCTCTCATAATCGCAGGGTAGTAAAGCTCCTGGGTATCGTCGAGTTCGTTACGCCCAGGGTTGCCGGCGGTGTGATAGTGGGCGATTTTGTCGTGATGGGTGCGAATCGTGCGGATGATGTCGCCCTCCATAATCTGGGCGTGGTAGATGTCGTAGAGAATCTTCACACGGGGCGAGTTGACCAGTTCCACCACGCGCACCCCCCAGCGCATCTTGTCGAACTGATAGTCGCGATGGTCGACCTTACTGTTGAGGATTTCGAGCGCCAGCGTCACGCCTTTCTGTTCGGCGTAGGGCGCGACGCGCTTGAGACAGGCGGCAGTATGCTCGATACCCTCCTCATCGGGACGCCCGCGGCGGTTGCCCGAAAAGCAAATCAGGATGGGAATCTCGTACTGCACGGCTTTGTCGATATTCGCTTTCAGTTCGTCCTCGATTCGGCTGTGGTTGCGCGGGTCGTTCATACCGTTTTCGATGGTTCCGTGCCCGCTATGCGTGACGATTTTCAGCCCCGCTTCCTTTACCAGATCCCACATCGGCTCGGGAACCAGTTCGAACCCTTCGTACCCGATGCGTTTCGCTTCAGCAATCAGGCGTTTTGGCTCGACGCGCCCTTGATAGCACCACCAGCAGATATCTTGTTTCATGCGTCCACCTCGCATGGTGGGGATTGTACCTGCTTTAGCCGCGCGCCTGCAGAATAAGTATCCCCTCGAGCGTCATATGCACTGCCCAGTGAACCCAGAAGCAGGGCAGGAACGAGCGCACGCGCAGCGCGACCCAGCTCAGCACCAGCGCGGCGAAGAAGGAGCCGACCACCTCGGGCAGCGGCTTGCCGTAATGCAAAAGCGCGAACGCGCCCGCCTGCAGCCCAATCCCCCACCAGCCCATCCAACGGTACAACCCAAAAGTCAAAAACCCGCGAAAGAAGAACTCCCAGCAGAACAGATAGTAGCCGTACGCCAGCTGGAAGTAGACGGCGTAGACGGGGTCGGTCAGCGTGCGCTTGTCCAGCGGGTAATACTGCTGGAAATCGGGGCGGTGCGCGGCATAGAACAGCAGGGGCACCATCGCCAGATACATCAGTAGCGCGTAGAGTAAGCCCAACTTGCCGTCGCCCCGCGCTAAGCCGTAGTGGCTCAGCTCCCCCTTGCCGAAAAACGCCAGCGTCAGCACAGGCAGCCAGAGCAAGCCGAGCGAACTGACCAAAATATATTCGTTCCAGTCGCGTAGGCGGGCGCTCTCACGCGGGATGCCGAGCCAGCGTAGCGACTCCACCGAATAGGGCTGAGCGTAATACGCAAACAGGAACGCCACAACCAGCGTCCCCAGAATCACAACCTCCCACTCCGCGCGCTTATGGTGTGCTGTCAATGCCTTGCTCCTGCATGCCCGAAGCGTCCTTGCAGCGATATTATACTCCGCAACACCTCGCGCCCCCAACACCGTCTAAACCCTGAGCGAATTGCCGACTCTTTCGGGAACCTTCGATGTGCTATAATTTGCCTTAGTGAACAGGCAATCATTTACCTTCTTAGCGAGGAGCGAACTATGAACTGGGAGCAAGCATATCGTGAGCTGCTGAAGCAGTACAACCAGGTAAAAACGGAGTACGAGCGTGCGATCCAGCGGATTCAGGAGCTGGAGAGCCAATCGCGCAACGGCGCTGCAGCGGCGAAAGCGCCCGAAGTGGTCGCCGCCGAGGTGGCGAGTCCCGCCAACTATGAAGCGACGCTCAAACGCCTCGTCAAACAGATTGGCGCGATTCTGCAAGCGGAGAAGGTGGTCTTCATGCTGCACGACCCCGAAGAGGGCGAGCTGCGCGCCTACCCGCCCGCTTATGGACTGACCGACGACGAAATCCGCCTGCTGCGCGTACGCGCCACGCAGGGCATCTCCGGCGAGGTGTTCCGCGAGGGCAAACCCATCATCGTCCACGACGCCATCACCGACCCCCGCACCAGCAAAGAGCATGTCGCCATGCTCCATATCCGCAACCTCGTGTGCGTGCCGCTTATCTTGGAAAAGCGCGACGAGGAGAACCGCGTCGTTGACCGCCAGACGATTGGCGTGCTCCACGCTTTCAACAAACAGCGCGGGGGACACTTCATCGATGAGGATGTGCGCCTGCTGGAACGCATGGCACGCAACGCTGCCGCCGTCATCGCAGGCATGCGCCTCTATCAGGCAATCCTCGAAGAGAAAGAAGAACTCGTCCACACCATCGAGAGCCTGCGTGCAGGGCTAATCCTGGTGCATCATAACGGGCGCATCAACCAGATGAACGCCGCCGCACGGCGCGTGTTCGGACTGGGACCCGATGTGCTGGGCAAGCACTACACCGAAGTCATCAATAACGACATAATACGCCAGATGATCCGCGCCGCGCTGGAGGAGGAGCGTGAGGGCGAGCTGGTCGAAATCACTGTGCAAATCGACGGCAAAGAGCATATCTATCAGGTGCAAAACGCCATCGTGCGCGGCGAGGACCAAAAGCCGATGGGCACGGTGATGATCTTCAACGACATCACCGACATCCGCAACTTGGAGCGCATGAAGTCGGCGTTCGTGGCGACCGTCTCCCACGAGCTGCGCACACCCCTGACCGCTATCAAGGGGTTCATCTCCACCCTGTTGATGGACTCCGAGGACGCCTTCACCCCAGAAGAACGCCGCGAGTTCTACTCGATTATCGATCAGGAGACTGACCGCCTGACGCGCTTGATTAACGACCTGCTGAACATCGCCCGAATCGAGGCAGGGGAGTCGCTCAAACCTGTCTACAAACAGGTGGATTTCTACAACCTCTCGAAGAAAGTGGTCATGATTCAACGGCAGGCGACCACCAAGCACACCATCATCCACGATGTGCCTGAAGACCTGCCCAAGATTATCGCCGACGAGGATAAGATAGACCAGATTCTGACGAACCTGCTCAGCAACGCCATCAAATACTCACCTAACGGCGGTGAGATCCGCGTCAAAGCCTGGGAGGAGGACGCCGACCACATCCTCTTCTATGTCTCCGATCAGGGGATGGGCATCCCGAAAGAGCATCTAACGAAGGTGTTCGAGAAGTTCCACCGCGTGGACAACACCGACACGCGCAAGCAGTACGGCACGGGGCTGGGGCTGTATCTCGTGAAGCACCTTGTGGAGGTGATTCACGGCGGTCAAATCTGGGTGGAGAGCGAGGTCGGCGTCGGCTCCACCTTCTATGTCCGCCTGCCCAAAGTGCCCCCTGCAGTGAAGGAAGGCAAAGAGCAGGTTGAAAAATGAGCGTCCTGCGCGTGTTGATTACGCAGGAGCCTGACGCCACCGATCTGCCCCTGCCGAGCTACCAGACCGACGGCTCGGCAGGGGTCGACCTGTACGCGGCCGTGCGCGAGCCAGTCACGCTGCAGCCTGGCGAGCGTGCGCTGATCCCTACAGGGATTCGCATCGCGCTGCCCCCTGGCTACGAAGCGCAGGTGCGCCCCCGTAGCGGGCTTGCAGCCCGACACGGGATCGGCATGGTGAACGCGCCCGGTACCATCGATAGCGACTATCGTGGCGAAGTGCAGGTGATTCTGGTGAATCTGGGACAGGAGCCGTTCACCATTCGCCGCGGCGAGCGGATTGCGCAGATGGTGGTCGCGCCTGTGGTGCGTGTGGAGTGGGAGCGCGTGGACGAACTGCCTCCCACATCGCGCGGTGACGGCGGGTTCGGACATACAGGGCGCTAAGCCGCACGCTATCGCCGCGCCGCCACCAAACTGCGCCGATAGGTCGGATGGCTGAGATGGTCGATATCCACGCCTCCACGCGAGCGGGCACTGTGAATGAAGTAGCCGTCTCCGATATACAGCCCGGTATGGTCAATCTCTTTGCCTTTCACGGCGAAGTAGAGGCGGTCGCCTGGGCGGAGGTCCTCGTAGCGGGTGATGGGCGTGCCGACCTTCGCTTGGTCGCGCGCACGTCGGGGGAGTTTCACCCCCATCTGCTCGTAAATCAGCTTCACAAAGCCCGAGCAGTCCAGCCCCGTACGCGGGTCGTTGCCCCCCCAGCGGTAGCGCACGCCCAAAAAGCGCATCGCAAGGCGCGTGACATAGTTCGGGTCCACCCCACGCGGTAAGGTGTAGACCACATCATACGGCGTGAACTTGACCGCGCTTTTAGGAACCCAGCCAACCGAGCCGTTGCTCATCAGCACACCGCACCATTCCCCCCGCTGCTGAGTCATCATCAGGTAGAACCGCGCCGCAACCTGCGGATAAAGCACACCACTGCGCGGGTGGGGCTGCGCATAGATGGGCGTTGGGCGCGTGGTCTCAATCAGCCTGCCGATGCGATGGGTCACATAGGCAGGCTCCCGCGGCGCATTCCGACTTGAGATCGAGCGGCTCTGGGGCATTTAGGCGTTCTCAGCCTCCTGCGATGCCTGCAAGGTCAAGTTCCGCACGCGATGACGCTCGGCAATCAGAATGCACCGAAGCGTCTCCAGCGCACGGTTCAAATCGTCGTTGATAATCAGATAATCGTATCGGGGGATATATTCCATCTCCGTACGGGCGTTCATCAGGCGCAGCTGGATGGCTTCCTCGTCGTCGCGCCCACGCCGACGCAGGCGCTGCTCCAGTTCCTGAAGCGAGGGCGGTGCAATAAAAATCAGGATCGCCTCAGGGTACTGCGCCCGCACCTGCATTGCGCCCTGCACATCGATGCGCAACACGACATCGCGTCCAGCGTCGCGCAGGGCTTCCATCTCACGGCGCGGCGTGCCGTACCAGTTGCCATGCACCTCTGCATACTCTATGAACGCGCCCTCCGCACGCAACGCATGGAACTCCTCTTCGGTCACGAAGTAGTAGTCCAAGCCGTGCCGCTCGTTAATCGCTTGCGGGCGCGTGGTATAAGTGACCAGTCGGCGCACATTCGGCGCGACCAGCTGCCACTGCTCGATAAGGGTATCCTTGCCCACGCCTGCAGGACCTGAAAGCACCATAAGCAGTCCGCGCGCGGGCGAGCCAGGTTTCGCTAAAGTATCCGTCACTTCGCACCTCCTTGCTCTGGGCGCGTGGGTCGCGTCGTCGCGCGCGCCGCCGTTCACCATCCTGCGCCGCGCCAGCGTGAGGCCCCCTTGCGAATCGCGCGCCATCCCACACTAATTATCGGCAGGTAAGCGCCACCGGCAAAGTAGCCCGCCGCGCCGCGCTAATAATATAATACACGACGCGCGAAGCAATTCCTGCTCTTTGGAACTTGCGCGTTCGTCGGGCTGGACTGAGAAGGTATACTTCACCAGGAGGTATCCGACGATGCACGCACGATGGTGGACGATTCCCGCGCTCGCCACGCTTACCGCGTTGGGCGCACACGCATCCTTGCAGCAGCAGGGACTGCCAATTGGGACGGAAGCGCCAGACTTCCGACTGGAAACGCTGGACGGAAAAGTCGTGGAGTTGAGTAAGCTGCGAGGCAAGCCCGTGTTTATCGATTTCTGGGCGACTTGGTGCGGCCCATGCCGACGCGCCCTACCGCATACACAGAAACTCGCCGAGAAGTATGGCAAAGACGCCCACATCCTCGCCATCAACCTCAAGGAAGACCCCGAAACCGTGCGGGAATTCTTGCAAAAACATAACTACACCTTTACAGTACCGATGGACATCAACGGCGAGGTCGCCACGGCTTATCGTGTACGCGGCATCCCCCACTTCGTACTCCTCGACGCGCAGGGGAAGGTACAGTTTGTGCAGATTGGCTATGGACCGGGCATCGAGCGTAAGTTCGAAGTCGAGCTTCAGAAGGCAATTAGGCAGTCAAGCCGATGATCGCTGAATCGATTCTTGCACGGGCGATTCTGGCACTGGACACGCCGAATCTGGGGCAGGCGTGCGACTGGGTGCAACAATATCAAGGCAAGGTCTATGCCTTCAAAGTGGGGGGCGCGCTGGCGTTGGGGCACGGGCTCCCTGTGATTCGTACGCTGCATGAGGCAGGCGCGGAGCGCGTGTTTTTGGACATGAAGTTCCACGATATTCCCCACGCGGTTGCGATGGCAGTGCGTCAGGCGGCGGCGTTCGGCGTGTGGATGCTCACGCTCCATGTGGCAGGCGGCGCGGAGATGCTCCAGGCAGCGCGCGCCGCACTGAAGGGGGTCGCCGAACCTCCTTTGTTGATGGGCGTGACGGTGCTAACCAGTTTGGACGCACACGCCCTACGCCAGACGGGCATCCCCCGCACCCCCCGCGCGCAGGCACTCCGACTGGCAAAACTGGCTTACGACTCGGGACTGGACGGAGTGGTCGCCTCCCCTCAAGAAGTGCGCCTACTGCGTCGACGGTTCCCACCGTCGTTTCTAATCGTGACCCCTGGCGTGCGCCCTGAGGGATTCGAATCGCACGACCAGAAACGCACCGCGACGCCAGAACAAGCGCTGCGCTGGGGCGCGGATTTTATCGTCATGGGGCGCGCCCTCCTTCAGGCGAAAGAGTAGTTCATCGTTTCGGCGCACAGTAGCTAATCTGCTCGAACTCTTCGGCGTTCAAGCTCGCGCCGCCGACCAACGCGCCGTCGATTTCCGGTTGATGGAGCAGCGCGTGCGCGTTCGACGCTTTTACGCTACCCCCGTACAGAATGCGCACGAACTCCGCCAGTTCCTCGTCGTAGAGTGTGCGCAGCGTCTGGCGAATGAAGCCGCACACGCGGTTCGCCTCGTCCGCCTCGCACACTTGCCCCGTGCCAATCGCCCACACAGGCTCGTAGGCAATCACCAGTTCGTAGAGTTCGTCGGCTGCGATGCCTGTGAGTGCGCCCTCCAGCTGCATGCGAAGGACGCTCTCGGTCTGACCTGCCTCGCGCTCGGCGAGCGTTTCACCCACGCACAGGATGGGCTTGAGACCGTGCGGCAACACAGCACGCAGTTTGCGGTTCAGGGTAGCTTCGGTCTCGCTGAAGTAGGGTAGCAGGCTTGCGTCCAAGTCGGGGTCGTTCACGCCGAAGCGTCCGCGCGTCTCGGAATGCCCCAGGATCACATACTCGCAGCCAACAGCAACCAACATCGTGGGCGAGACCTGCCCTGTGAACGCGCCAGAGTCTCGCCA
>CALAMM010000026.1 GCA_937925775.1 uncultured Fimbriimonadales bacterium | reverse complement strand
GACGGATACCGCGACGACAAGAATGTCGTCGCACCTGCGCTTGGCAGGAATGTCCAAGCCACACTGCGTAGTATCGGCGTCCCGCCGACAGACGCTGCGACGACAAGAATGTCGTCGCACCTGCGCTTGGACAAGAATGTCCAAGCCACACTCGTAGCGTCGGCGTCCTCGCCGACGAGCAACGCTTGGACAGGAATGTCCAAGCCACGCAAGCACGGGTGCGACGCCTTTCTTGGCGTCGCCACACCGCCAAGAAAACCCGCGACGACAAGAATGTCGTCGCACCCCGTCGGCTCCTACTCAAACGCGCGAACACCCCGCGCTATAGCATCGAGCATTTATGAGTTCACAAGTTCCACAAGATACCGTACCGAAGCCCACGCATGCTCACCTGTATCGCCTCGCAGTGCAAAGCGAGCAGGGCGCGCTCCATGATTAGTGCGCCGATGTGGAGCAACGGGGCGCGGTCGGGTTCGATCCCAGGCAGGGCGCGTCGCTCGGTGTCGCTCAAGCGCGTGAGTCGCTCCCGAAGAGCCGCCAGCGTCTCCCTATGAATCCAGACCCCGTGTGCTCGCGCAGGGTCGAACTCGGTCGACTCCAGCGCAAGCATCGCCAGATTCACGCCAGTACCTCCGATTGAGACGGCTCGCTGCGGGGGTGGCAGCGCACGCAGCGGTTCGAAAATCTCATCCAGCAAGCGTGTGGCGTTCCGAACCTCGCGCTCGTCAGGCGGGTCAGACGGCAGCGTCGTTTCAAGCAGGCGTCCTGCGCCCGCTGGAAAGCTGAACCACTGGGCTATCTCGTCGCGTCCGAGGGCGACTTCCACGCTGCCCCCGCCGATGTCGAGAACGGCAAGCATTTCCCCGACCGCTCGCAGCTCCGGGTCTTGCACCACAGAGAGAAAACTCCACCGCGCCTCGTCCGCTTCACTGAGGATGAGGAACTCAGTACGCATCGACGCGCCCCGCGACTACAACATCTGGTACTCGGCTGAGCTGAACAGGATTTGCAGTGCGCCTTGCACGGTCTGCCTGTCGTGCTGGCGTAGGGCGTTCACGCCGCCGCGCTTCTCTAAGTACTCCATCAGGCTCTGGCGCGTGTGCGGCTGCAGCACCACATCCAGGATGTTCTCCAAGCGTTGGATGAACTCTTCCAATGTGCGCGGGGCGGGCGCACCGACCAGCTCGTTCAGTGTGGCGAACCCCATTCCGCGACGGTCAGGCAGCAGGAACTCGGCGAAGCGCATTCGTTCCAGCATCGTGGTCGAAGTGATCCACGCCTTGCCCCACTCCCAGCCTGCCACATCGGGCGGATAGAGCAGGGATTGCCCGATTCGGCGTGTCCACTGGGTTGCCAAGCGCAAGTACGCTGCCAGCAGGCGTTGCCCTGCGCCGTCGCTGAGGTTCACCATCCGCAACCGCTCGCCGACGCCTAACTGCCGGAGCGTGCCCACAACGAACTCCACAGGGCTTTTCACGCGCTTGCGCCAGTTGAGATGGCTCCAGAAAGCGGGTGTCAGCAGCAGGCGACGCATCAACGCGCGAATACTGTAGCCCGACTCGCGAAACACTTGCGCTAATTCCTGAACCGTGTGCTCGTCGGGCGGCTCTACATCGTTGATAAAGTGTTGATAAAACTTGCGAGCGAGGCGCGGCGCCGTCGCAGGATGCTCCACCGCCATCTCGATAATCGCTTCCCCGCCGAAACGACCGCGCTTGCCGAACACTTCTTTCTCCCCGTCGTCGTGCTGATTTCGATTGAACACGAAGCTCGCCGTGACACGGCTGAACGACCAGCCTGTAAACGCCCGCGCGGCTTCCTGAATGTCGCGCTCCGTGTAGTTGCCGATGCCCATCGTGAACAGCTCGAACAGCTCGCGGGCGAAGTTCTCGTTCAGCTTGCCCTTCACATTCCGCACGCCGTCCAGCCAGACCAGCATCGCAGGGTCTTTCGCAACCTCCAGCACCAGCGTCTTGAAGTTGTCCAATCCCAGCCGCTGGAACAGCTGAATCTGTATGAGCATCAGCCTGCCTGCCTGCACTTTGGAGGCGGCGGTGGCGAAGTGATTATGCCAGAAGAGCGCCATGCGTTCTTGGAGTGGCTGGCGGGAAACGAGCATCCGATAGAGCCACCACGCGCTCACGGCTTGGGGCTGAAGGTTGTTCATCTCCCCCTGCAGGATGCGTAGCACCGCCGCGTCGTCAATCTCGTGGTCATAGGGGTTCTCCAGCAGTTTATCGACCGCGCCCTCGATGCCCAGCGGGATGAGCGGTTCCACCTCGCTCGCGCGCGCGCTGAACCCCGTGCGTCGGCACAAATGCGCCAATCGTTCTCTCAGGCTTGACTGCATCGCGTTTCCTGACCTCTACAGACGATTCTGGGCACAATGTGGTTCACTTTGAAGTGGCACACTCTGTTTACGTACATAGCCACACAGGGTACTACAACCCGCTCGCGAAATCAACTTCCTTACTTCGGCAGAAACGGGCGTTATACATGGACTTGGTGCTGATATGCCACAAACAGGCGCGCCCTCACATCCCTGCACATCAAACACCCATCTGAACCAGCAGCGGTTAGGGTATCCCGCGCGCACTAATGCTTAAGACAAGCGTCAGAGTTATTTCTCCCCTTCGCCTGAGGGGGGAACACGCGCTGGCGGCGCCGCGTGGAACCACATGCGCGCGTCGGACGCCGTCGGGCAGGGTTATTGAGGGCGGGCAGCGCGATTTGGTGCCCCTCTCTTACGAGTGGGATTACGACGGACACAGCGCAGTGGGTATCCTTATGCGTATGAGGTCCTTGCGGTTGGCGTGGCTGCTTGGGATTATGCTTCTGGGCAGCGCGTGGGCGCAGCTCAAACAGGTGCAGTTCAAAACCGAAGTGATACTGGAGCGCGTTGCCTATGCGCCAGGTGCGGTGGTCAACGGCGTCGTCGTCATGCAGGTCGACAAGCCCTACCATGTGAACTCGAATCCTGCCTCAGAGGACTACCTTATCCCGACGGAACTCCGCATTGAGGCGGGCAAGGGCTACAAGGTGGGTCCCATCGTGTACCCGAAGCCTATCGAGAAAGCGTTTGCCTTTTCGGAGGGCAAGCCGATTAAGATTTACGAAGGGCGCGTGCCCATCAAGTTTCAGCTGAGGCTGGATAAGGCGGTTCCGAAGGGTAGCCTCCGCGTCAAAGCCACGCTGCGCTATCAAGCGTGCGACGACACCAGCTGCTATCCGCCCCAACGAACGCCTATCGAAATCAAAATCCCCATCGCCGACAAAGACGGTGCGCCCAACCCGAGCTATCCGAAAGCCCTTCAGGAAAGCGACTCGAGCGGCGGGATGGAGGATAGCTCCTCGGGCGGGCTGATAGAATACAGTACGGGTTCAGGCGGGTTGGTAGGCCGTCTGGAGGAGGCTTTCCGCACGGGACGGTGGGTCTGGTTCACGCTCATCTTATTTGTAGGGGGTCTCGCGCTTAACCTTACGCCGTGCGTGCTGCCGCTTATTCCGATTACGCTCGGTTTTTTCAGTATGCAGTCGCGCGGGCAGGTGGGTCAGCGGGTCGGGTTGAGCGCGCTCTACGCCCTCAGTATGGCGGCGATGTACGCGCTTTTAGGCACGGTCGCGTCGCTGGCGGGCAAGGCGTTTGGCTTCCAGTTTCAGAACCCGTGGGTATTGGGCGTGTTGATTGCGCTGATTGTGCTGTTCGCGCTGGCGCTGTTTGGGGTGTATAAGTTTCAGGTTCCGCCCGCGCTGATGCGTTTTGTGGGTGCGCGGCAGGGCTGGATAGGGGCGATTTTGATGGGTGTGCTGGCAGGCGTCGCCGCCGCGCCATGCATCGGACCCGTGATTGCGGCGCTGATTCCGATTGTCGCGGCACTGGCGAACCCGATGGTGGGCTTTCTCTGCTTTCTTGCGTTGGGACTGGGGCTGGGTACGCCCTACTTTGTGGCAGGGCTGTTCTACGAGCGCGTGCAACAACGGATCCCGCGCTCAGGTGAGTGGACGATACTGGTGGAGCGCATTTTCGGCGTGCTCCTGCTCGCCGTCGCGCTGTTTTTCGCCAACAGCCTGATGACGCCAGAGGTCTACGGCTGGGCATGGGTCGCTTTTCTGGGGCTGACCGCACTCTACTTCCTGTTTGGCGAGCGCAAAGAGATAACGCAGCCACGAGTGGTGCGCTTCAAGCAGGTACTCGGCGTGGTGTTCGCCGCGCTGATGGTGCATAACGCGCTCTCGATGATGCGTCCAAAGGGGGAAATCGTCTGGGAGCCGTATGACGCCCAGAAACTGGAGCAGGCGAAGGCAGACGGCAAACCCGTTCTCATCGATTTCACAGCGAAATGGTGCCAAGCCTGCGGCGAACTGAAGCATTACACTTTCACAGATCCCGATGTGGTGCGCGAATCCGAACGGTTCGTGCGCCTTGTGGTGGACGCCACCACCGAGAGCGACCCTACCGTGCAGGACGCGCTGAAACGGCATGCCGTAGTGGGGCTACCTACCGTGATTTTTATCGACTCGCAAGGTAACGAGCGCCGCGACCTGCGCCTCACCGGGTTCGAACGCGCAGACAAGTTTCTGAAGCGGATGCAGGCTGTGCGTTAGCAAAGGCTACACCGACGCGACGAAAATACTCCCGTTCTTTTCTGGAATGTGACATAAATCACAGAACTCCGCGCAGACCCTTGGGTACTATTTCGCCACGCTAAATATCTGGAGGCGACAATGAAAAACCGATGGATGTTGGGTCTGCCCGTTGTTCTGTTAGCAAGCGCGTTCGTTAGCTATGCGTACATGGCATCCACTGCCGAGAAAGACATCGTAGACACTGCAATCGAAGCAGGTCAGTTCAAGACTTTGGTCAAGCTTGTTCAGGAGGCTGACCTTGTTGATGCGCTTCGTGGCAAGGGACCGTTCACCGTGTTCGCTCCGACAGATGACGCCTTCGCGAAGTTGCCCAAATCGCAGGTAGACGCCCTGCTCAAAGATAAGCAAGCTTTGCGTCAGGTGCTGCTTTACCATGTGGTTTCGGGCAAGGTTATGTCTAAGGATGTTGTAAAGATGCGTTCTGCCAAGACCCTGCAGGGTCAGAATATTAGAATCCGCGTTCAAGGTAAGACTGTTCGTATCAACGATGCGAAGGTAGTTCGGGCGGACATCGAGTGTTCCAACGGCGTGATTCATGTCATCGACAAGGTCATCCTCCCTCCCTCCCGCAAGTAAGTACCTCCCTTCTGCCTGCTCCCCTCTCCGCCAACCCCCCTCCTGCCCTTGGAGGGGGGCTTTATTAAGGTATTCTATTCCCCGTTATGCGTCGAGTGGATGGCAGAGAGGCGAATGAGCTGCGCCCAATTCAGTTTGAAGCGGGCTTTCATCCCTATGCGGAAGGCTCGTGTCTGATTACGATGGGCAAGACGCGCGTGCTGATTACCGCGACAGTTGAGGATAAGACGCCACCGTTTTTGAAAGGCACTGGCAGCGGCTGGGTCACAGCGGAATACAGTATGCTTCCGCGTGCGGGCAAACAGCGCAGTCAGCGCGAAGTTGCGCGAGGCACTCCCAGCGGGCGCACGCTGGAGATCCAACGCCTGATTGGACGCGCGGTGCGCGCCGTGGTTGACCTCTCGCAATTGGGCGAGCGCACCATCACGCTGGACTGTGATGTGCTGCAAGCGGATGGCGGCACGCGCACCGCGTGCATCACGGGCGGTTTCGTGGCGTTCGCGCAAGCATGCCGCTGGATGATCGATCAGGGCTATATCGCCCGTTTGCCATTTCAAGAGCGCGTCGCCGCCATCAGCGTGGGCGTCGTGCGCAACGAGGAACTGTTAGACCTCTGCTACGAAGAGGATGTGCAGGCGTCGGTCGATATGAACATCGTGATGACCGATCGCGGACGGTTTGTCGAGGTGCAAGGCACAGCGGAGGGCGCGCCCTTCTCGCGCGACCGCCTGAACCGACTGATTGACCTGGCGCAGAGTGGACTGCAACAGATTTTCCAGCTGCAAGCGCAGGCAATCGAAGCTGTCTTGAACAAGTAGGATGCCAGCCCGTCGCATCGTTTCGCTCGCGCCGTCCATCACCGAGATTCTGTTCGCGTTGGGGCTGAACGAGCGCATCGTCGGCGTCACAGAAATCTGCGACTACCCACCTGAAGCGCGACGCAAGCCGAAAGTGGGCGACTATCAGATTAGCCCCGAAAAAGTGGTCGCGCTGAAGCCCGACCTGGTCGTGGCGCACGAGGTGCTGAACGCGCGGGTAATCCCCGTGCTGAAACGGCTCGGCTTGCGTCTGCTGAGCGCGAACCCGAACCAGTTCTCCAAGCTGTATGCCTTCATACAAGCAATTGGGCGGGCAACGGGCACAGAGTCGGCAGCGGAGCGAATCGTCCGCGCGATGCAGGCGCGTGTGGAGCGCGTGCGTCGCCGCGCGCTCCCACGCAAGCCGAACACACTGTTTCTAATCAGCACTGAGCCGCTTTGGGCGTCGGGACGCGACACCCTCGTCGACGAAATGATTACGCTCGCAGGCGGGCGAAATCTCTTCGCACCCGCCTTCAGCAACTACAAAGCCGTTAGTCTGGAAGCGGTTATCGGCGGCGCGCCCGAACTAATCCTGCTGGCGGGACCCGAACCCCAAGCGATTTTAGATAACCCACGCTGGCAACGCACCCCCGCCGTGAAAAGACGCCATGTGTACGCTCTCAACCCCGACCTCGTGTTGCGCGAAACGCCTCGCTCCGTCGAGGGACTGGAACAAATCGCCCAGAAGATGCGACTTGCCGCGCAAAGGCAATCTTGAGGGCTTGAATTCTTAGCCACGCTAAGGGTATATTCTATAGAGAAATGGAAACGATGACGGAACTGGGAACGGAGCAGGCTATTGCGCAGACGCCCGAATCGGAGGGCTTTGTGGCGATTAATTACATCACCTGCAAGCCGGAGTACCGCGAGCGATTCGAGCACCTGTTCAAGACCCGCGCTCGCGCGATTGACCGCTTGCCGGGCTTTCGCGGGATGTATGTGCTACGCCCGCAGCGCGAGGGCGACGCTTACTTGGTGGTGAGCCACTGGGATAGCGAGGCGCACTTCAAGGCGTGGCTCCAGTCGCCTGAGTTTATCGAGGGGCACAAGCGCGGTTTTGAGGATTTGCGCGAGGCGAAAGCGCGTGGCGAGGAGCCGCCTATGCGCTCCGATTTTCGCACTTACGAGATTATCACGCGCTGAGGAGGTTCTAACCCCTGCTGTTTGCATTCACGGTCGCCACACGATGCGCGGCGCGTGCTTGTAGGCTTCATATTGCGTCGCCACGCCCGCTTCCTCTGTGCGTCCTTTGTGCAGCCACAGGCGGTAGCGGAAAGTGAGCGTGTTGCCTTTTTTGAGGGTGTAGTCGCCCTCGCCTTTAGCAGTACCGGGCACGAAGTCGTGCACGCCGAACGGGTTCGCGGCGAACAACCCATAGTCGCGCACATGCCTGTAGGTTGGATGGCGCAGGTTGCTGGGGTGATCGAAGATGGCGATGCCGACGATTTCGCCGTCCACAGGTCCCGTGTAGTCGCACCATGGGGCGCGTTTGCCCCACGCCTCGCGGTCGCGTTGCCCGACGGCGTTCACAATCTGTCCCCCTGCATGGCGCGTGACTTCCATACTGCTTGCCACCCGCACGCCGAAGGTGCCTTCTTTGGTGTCGCCGAACTTCACATCGGCTTCCAGGGCGGTCAGCGCGACCGTGTAATCAATCCAGCGCGATTCGGGCGTGTAGTAGCAAATGACTTCGGTTTTCTCGCCCAGCAGGGGCTTGCCATCGGGCGTGCGCCACTCGTTATGGGCAACCCAGCGCGCCAGCACAGGTCCCGATTCTACCTGCTCGAGGGATTGGTGGACAATCGTTCCCTTGCCGCTCCCTTCCGTCCAGAAGTCGACGCCGTTCACCTCGCCGTGGGTGAACCAGATCGAGCGATGGTGGGGATGGTCGGTTGTCTCGCCTGCGACGCGCTGCATCGGGAAGTGGCGCGTGATGGGTTTATCGTTGGGGCCCATCACAGGATAGAGGTACGGCTTGGGCGCGCCGCGAAACACATAGGCGATAAACGGCTTCCCCTGATAACGAATCTGGAGTGCGCTTTCGGTCTGGGTGTGCTGGAAGCCTTCTGAGGGGCGTGGATGCGGACGCACGGTGTAGACTTTGGTTTTTCCGCGCGTCAGTTCAGGCTCAACCCACACGAGGTAGCGTTTTCCATCGCTCTGTACGATTTGCGCAGGCACGAACTCGGTTCCCCGCTGGAGCGCGGTGGGTTCACGGGGCGGTGTACCGCGCACCTCCGCCCAGAGAGGCGTTAGGCGATAGTCGGTTTGAGTGGCGTGCACGGAAAGGCGCATCGGCTCGGTCTCCTCCTGCATGGCGGTGAGGATTATACCCCCGCTGCGGGATGGAGGATCGCCCCGGCGTTTGCTCATAACAGCCGTATCACCTGCACCGTTGCTTGGGCGCGTAGGGGTGCGATGCGCGTTTGGAACTCGCCCTCGTTGAGCGGCGGGGTGAGTGCCACCTGCTCCAAACCGTTCTCGACAGGCTCCGACGGGTGGAACTCCGCGCCGAGCAGTTGTAGCGGCTCGCGCAGGGTGCGCAGGGCGTCCTCGTCGGGGGCGGTCAGGCGCAAGAAATAGCGCATCGTGAGCGACTCGATAGGCGCGGTCTCGCCCGGCTGGAGCGAGGGGTCTTCGATTTTGAGGGGCTTAGGGTGGCGTGCAATCTCGATGAGGTCGCCAATCACGGCGCTGGCAGTAGCGCGTGCGCCTGCGCCGAACCCGTGCAGCAACATCTCCTGAAAGCCGTTGCCCTGCAGCCATACCCCGCTGAACGC
>CALAMM010000025.1 GCA_937925775.1 uncultured Fimbriimonadales bacterium | reverse complement strand
AACAGATGACCGCACGCGGCTACCTGCCTGTGCTGGCGTGCGCGGGCAACCTGCGCTTGCCCATACGCAAACTGCTGGGCGTGGAGCTGCCCCAGGTGCATGTGATTGCCTACCACGAAATCGCGCCGAACACACCGATAGAAATCGTGGAGCAGATAAGCCGCGCGGAAGTGCTGGGCGTCGCCGCCTCTGCAGCGTGAGAGAAGGCTGACCGCCGCCCACCTTCAGTGAAGCTCTGTGCAAGCAAGCATATCCCGCCAGTTGGGTCCCATTTTCGCTTCCACAGTAAGCGGCACGCGCAGGGGATAAGCCTGTTCCATCTCCGTGCGGATGGCGTGGGCGACCTTCACCGCCTGCTCGCGCGAGTCGGGCGACTCCAGCAGCAGTTCGTCATGCACTTGCAGTAGCATGCGTGTCTTCGGCTCGATTTCAGGCAGGCGGCGATGCACGCGGATCATCGCCAGCTTCATAATATCTGCCGCCGTGCCCTGAAATGGCATGTTAATCGCCGCGCGTTCGGCGGCAAGGCGTTCGTTGCGGTTCGCGCTGTGCAGCTCGGGGATGGGGCGCTTGCGCCCCAGCAATGTGCGCACATAGCCCCTTGCCCGCGCCTCTTCCAGAATCCCCTGCGTGAACGCCTTGATTTGCGGGAACCGCTGGAAATATTGCTCGATAATCTGTTTCGCCTCGCCGACGCTAATGCCCAACTCCTGCGACAGCCCGTAGTCGCTCATGCCGTACAGCACGGCGTAGTTCACCGTCTTGGCGCGTCGACGCAGCTCTTTATCGACCTGCTCTGGGGGTAAGCCGAACAGGATAGATGCCGTCGCGGTGTGGATATCCTCGCCTCGCTCGAACGCCCGCAGCAGCATCGGGTCTTGCGACATGTGCGCCAAGATGCGCAGCTCAATTTGCGAGTAGTCGAGGGACAGCAGCAGGTAGTTGGGGTCGGCGATGAAGGCGCGTCGGATTTCACGCCCGATTTCCGTGCGGATGGGAATGTTCTGCAGGTTCGGCTCGCTACTGGAGAGCCTGCCCGTTGCCGTCACCGTCTGGTTGAGTTTGGTGTGGATGCGCCCTGTGAGCGGATTGATGAGCTTCGGCAACGCCTCCGCGTAGGTGGAGCGCAGCTTACTCAGCTCGCGATATTTGACAATCAGCGCGGCGATGGGATGCTCGGCGGCGAGCGTCTGCAGCACCTCCGCGTCAGTGGAGTAGCCCGTCTTGGTTTTCTTAATCACGGGCAAGCCGAGTTTCTCAAACAGGATTGAGCCGAGCTGCTTAGGCGAACCGATATTGAACGCCTCGCCTGCCAAAGTATAGATATCCTGCGCGACGGCGTTGAGCTCCACCTCCAGTCGGGCAGAAAGTTCTTGGAGGTAAGGCGCGTCGACGCGCACGCCGTGCCACTCCATCTCCGCCAAGATGGGTGCAAGAGGGACTTCGATCTGCTCCAGCACGCGGAGGGTCTCCTCGCGCTCCAGAATCGCACGCAGTCGAGGATGCAGTTGTAGCAGAGCAGAGGCTTCGGCAGCGGGGCGTATCTCTGGGTCATCGGGCAAGCGCAGGCTAAGCAAGTCCTCGCTAAGCCAGTCCAGCGCGTAAGTGGCACGGCTCGGCTGCCAAAGGTAAGCGGCTAAGAGCGCGTCAAACTGTGCAGGTTTTGCGCTAATTCCTATACTACGCAGGAGCAAGCACTCCGTCTTGATGTCCCACGCGACGCGCGGGCGTTCAGCATCCTCCAACAAACGCAGCAGCGGCGCTGGCGGGAAGAGGCTTCCTTCCAAGTCCAGCCACATCGCGCGGTTGGGCGCAACGGCAAGCGCAACACCTTGCAACGACGCATCGCGTAAACGGTTCAACTGCCCCACAAAACGCACTCCTACGGGCGCATCGCCTTCCAACAGCCGCGCCAGCGTCGCCTCATCAGGATTACGCAACACTTCAGGCGTAAGCAGTTCGTACATCGATTGAACGGAGGTAGCCGCCGCTTGCTTGCCGAACCGCGCTATCAGCTGGGGCAGCCGTTTGAGGACAGAGCGGAACTCAAACTCTTCCAGCACGCGGTGCAGTGCTTGCACGCGCTCTGGAGTGAGCTCGAAGCGCGGGATCTCAGAGAGGGGGAGCGGCGCGTTATCCAAAATCGTCGCCAGCATGCGGCTCTGGCGAACTTGGTCGGCGTGCTTGCGCAACGACTCGCGCAACTTCTCGTTCTCCACTTTGTCTAAGTTTTGGAGCAAAACCTCTACACTCCCAAACTGCTGGAGCAGTCTGACGGCGGTCTTCTCGCCCACGCCCGGAACGCCAGGGATGTTATCCGAGGGGTCGCCACAGAGCGCTTTGAAGTCCACAATCTGCGCAGGGGTCAACCCGTATTTTTGTTGCACGGCGTCGGCGTCAAACACTTGCAGCTCCGACACGCCACGGAGCGGGGCGTAGACGCGCACATGCTCATTGATGAGCTGCAGCTGGTCGCGGTCACCTGTGAAGATGAGCACATCGTAGCCCTGCTCCACCGCGTGCCGCGCGAGCGCGCCCACCAAATCATCGGCTTCGAAGCCCTCCTCGCTGATAGTGACTACGCCCATCGCCTCCAGCAGGCGCCGCGTCATCTCGACCTGTGGGCGGAACTCGTCGGGCGTTTCGCGGCGGTGCGCCTTGTATTCCGTAAATGCCTCATGGCGAAAGGTGGGGGCGGGCGCGTCAAACGCCGCCACAATCGCGTCGGGCTGAAACTGCTCCAACATCGACAGGAGCATATTCGTGAAGGCATACACGGCGTTGGTGGGGCGTCCGTCGGAGGTGGTCAGCGGGCGCGTGGCGTAAAAACCTCGATAGAGCAGGCTATGTCCGTCGATAATCACCAGTGTCGGGCGTGGCATGGCAGGGGAATTGTACCTCTTGTATTGGGTGTGGCAGGTATATTATTGTCGGTGAAGGTGCCTGCTCCGCGCTGGGACGCCTACGAGGCTCTTGGGCACGCTTTTTTTGCGTGCCAGAGCAATTTTGTGGATGGTGAATCGCGCTTCGGACTGCGGGTTGTCTCGTGTAGAGCCGTGGGCGCAGAGGAAGTAGTGCCATAAAGCGATGTGCCGCTGCCCGTACTGTCAAGCAGAGCTACCGTCGGACGCCGTCGGGCAGGAGTGCCCGCGATGTCGCAACATCGTGCGCCCGCCCAACCCCCACGCGCGGCGTTTCGCGTGGATGATGCTCCTCACCGCGACACTTTACTTGATTGCGATGTTCTCGATGTTGGGAAGCGACACGGGCTGGTGGGTGTTCCTCATCTTCGGGGTGGCGACACTGAGCGGCGTGTACCTCATCATCACGATGTATCACTATTTCAAGGCAGGCTGAGGGTGCTGTTGCCCGCCTCACCTTATGAAGAGTTCGTCGGCTCAGCCTCATAACTTGGGGTAGCCGAGGCGGTTGCCCGCCCTGCACGCAAGCGAATTGCCTCGATCTCAGCGTCGGTTAGGGCGCGTTCGAAGCTGCGAAACCCAGCCAGCCGAAAGCCGTGCTTGCGCGCCAGTGCCTGCGTAGTCTGCACTTGCTGGAGGCTAACCTCTTTGCCGAGCGTGAAACTCTCGATGCGCCCCTCCAGCGCGAGCATCATCGTCTCTGACATGCATGCGTACGCCATGCGTGGCGGGAAGCCGAAATCGAAGCCGAAATCGACATTGCCTGGCACTTCCACGAGGCCGCCTTCAATCACCAGCACATCGTCGCGTTCGCGTGCCACGCGCACCGACACATCGCGCGGGCGCGCCACATCCACCACCACTGCGCCCGACTTGAGGTCTTTCGGGTAGATCACGGCGTCCACTGCGCTGGTGACGGTGATAATCACATCGGCGTTTGGCAGCTCCTGCGCGAGGTTAGTGGAGACGCGCACCTCGCCGCGCGCGATGGGGCGGAGCCGCTCGGCAATCGGATGGAGGCGCGTCTCATCGCGTCCGAGCAGGAGCATCGTTTTCACCTGCGGCGCGAGCGCTTCAGCACAGGTGCGCCCAATCGAGCCAGTGGCTCCAACCACAGCGACCGTCGCGGCTGCGATGTCCACCCCCATCTTCGCCGCGCCCAACACGGCGGCCTCAATCGCCGTCGCCACCGTGTAGCTGTTGCCCGTCGTCACAGCGATGTCCAGGTGTTTCGCGATCGTAATCCCCCCGTCGCCCACGACAGAGGTAAACGCCCCCAGCCCGATAATCTCCGCGCCCAACTCTTGCGCAATCTCCCCACAGCGCACGATTTTCTGATACACGAAATCGAGCGGTAAGCTCAGCATCATGCGCGGGGACAGCGGACAGCCGATAAACCAGCCTTCCGTCGTCGCGCCTGTTAGAGACTGAATCCCTCTAATCTGCGAGACGACCATCGGCTCCTTGCGCATCAACAGGTGTTCTACCCACCGTTCCGGTAGATACTTTGCGATGGGATACTTACGCGCGGCGTCCCGCTTCACATCAACAGGATGGATTACAAACGCGAACCGATGCATGGCTAAAAGATACCCGAAAACGCGAAAAGCCCCTCCCAAGGGAGGGGCTTCAAGCCGCTACTCAGGCGGACTCGCCGTTCTTGGAGCCGCGCTTTCGCTGACGGACATTTTTGAGACCGAAGCGATACTTCGCAAACGCCTCCTCTATCTTGCCGTCCATAATCAGCTTCGCAAACTCTTGCGCTCCGTCAATCTTCGCCTGATTCGGCTTGCGTCTCCGTATTGACTTAATTGCTTCTGCCATGTCTATCTCACCTGCCTTGAACGCTTTAAGGATACCCTCGATATACATGCCACGTCGATCGGTCATAGCAGACACCTCCATGACGCCTGTAAGTATACCTATTTTCATACGCACTTGTCAAGTTTTCATACGCACTTGTCAAGTGAAAGCAACAGTGGGAGGCTATTTGGGAGCGTGAAATTCGTGTTTACGGTGGGCCAATGCGCTTTGAAAGGTTCACAACAGGTGCATCGGGTCGAGGTCTACCTTTACTTGGGCGCGGTCGGGTGGGGCGAGCTGTTCCAGCACGGGCGCAAGGATCTCCGCTGGCTCTACATCAGGCGCGAATTTCAGTAGCAAGTGATACCGATAGCGATTCTCTAACCGCTCGAGGGGCGCAGGCGCGGGTCCCAGCACTTGCAAGAGGGCATCACCGATTTGGCTCTCAAGCATTGTTGCGAGCTGCTGCAGAGGGCGTTCGGCAGCGGGCGCGCTGGCATCCGCACTGAGCAGGTTCACCAACCGCACAAAGGGCGGGTAGCCGACCTCGCGACGATGCGCCAATTCCTGACGATAAAAACTTTCGTAGTCTTGGCGGAGGGCGCA
>CALAMM010000024.1 GCA_937925775.1 uncultured Fimbriimonadales bacterium | reverse complement strand
GTACAACAGTGGCGGGGTGCGCGTGTGGAAGCGGGACCTGTTGAACCAGCAGGAGTATCGGTATGTGTGCCGAATAGGTTGTGGCGGTGTGCCAATGCGGGTGTATAATCGGACGATGGGTGGCTCGAGTTGGACAAGCGTGGAGGATTATCTGGAGACCTCTACCGTGACAGGCTACACAAAGGCGGAGGGAACCTTTGGGCGTTATGTGTGGACTTCAGGACATTGGTTAGGTGACTGGGGAGCAAGTGGTGGCTGGGCTTACTACCAAGACTGGTTTGGCGTAGAGGTCTGCTCGGTCTATTTCCCTGCAGCAGTTCCTAAACCTGCGCCTGAGTATTTGGGCGGTGACGATGGGATGTTGGTAGGATCTTGTGGAGATGGATATGTCCCAGAGTATGCGCTGTTGTTGCAAGCCGCGCAGAAAGACCAAAAACCTGGTCAGAAGCCTAAAGAGGAGCCAGAGCAGGATCCCTTTGAAGAATGCCTCAAAGCTTGTCAAAAGTTAGATGAAACTCTTCGCAAGGAGTGCTGGGAAAAGTATGATAAGTGTAAGAAAAAAAATCATGGTAAATTAGAAAAATGCAAAAAGGAGCTTTCCGATTGCCTTGCCCAGACTGGGGCGGTGGCAGCGGGATGTTTCGCACAATGTCATGAGGTTCCAGGGGCCCCAGAACCTCCAAAGGTGTCGGTGGAGGTGCCGATATTTGGCAAACGATTGGAGCTTCCCATCCCCACTGAGCCGTATGATAATATCTGCGACCAGTACAAGGATAAGATACCTGGGCTACCTAAGCCGAAGAAGAAGTAAGAAAATCCACAGGAGGGAACAGGAGCGATGAGACAGAGAACATTTCTGATAGGGCTAATCTCATTGAGCATAGCGCATAGTTTCGCATACCAACTATCGCTTTCGACGGATAGTATCTCGATCGTACTTGACAATCAGTGGAAACGAACCACTGCAGGCGACGACATAAAGCAAAACCCGTATCCCTGTTGGGTTGTTCATAATAAAAGAGCTTACCGTTTGCCGAGCATAAGCAGCGAGAGCGCCGAAAACCATTTGCTATCGGCTTCTCTAACGGTTTATGAGTATCAAGTGCCCTCAGATGTTCCAGCTGAGGCGCTATCTGATCGCTTGATAGAGCATGCGTGTAATGCTCCTTTACTACTCCTAATAGCTGTGCGTGCGGCTTTTGGTGCGAAGGAAGGCTTGTGTAGCGACTTAGATGTCAAGCTGGAGCATGTCGCTACTTTACCTATAGATTCGTCCTCTTTCAGCGTATATCACATTGTTATAACGCTAAAGATTGATGAGGAGAAGAAACAAAGTTGGCATCTGCGATGCTTAGTGGGTTCGATTCGGGATAGGTTGATTTTGGTGTGTTTTTCCAAAGAGAGTGCGTGGGATGCTGAGATGGAGCAGGAGTGGTCTGAGATACTCAAGCGGCTCCACCCAAGGTCTCGTGCATCTACTCAGTAGAAGGCGCACTGGCACACTCCGCAGTCAAACAGTGGCGGTGGGAGGTGCTCTCAGCGCGCTGTATAGACGCGGATAGTCCCCTTATGACGCGCGTGCGACGCCTGGAGGTGCTCTATCATTTCGGGTATGGTGGCGAATTTGAACCCGCGCGCTCGCAGGGCGCGGATGAGTTCAGGCAGGGCGTCGGCGGTGTAGGGATAGGTATCGTGCAGGAGTAGGATACTGCCGTTGTGTGCCCGTCGTGCGTAGCGATAGACCCATGCGTGGGTGCGGGGTGGGGACTCTGGCTCGCCCAGCGCAGTTGCCATGACGAGGGGCATCCCCCAGCGTTGCACGGCGCGACGCACCGCCGCGTTCTGATCCAGATATGGGGGACGATAGGCGACCAGCGACACGCCGATCCGCTGTGCCAGAACCTGACAATCGCGGATCTGACGCCACACTTGCTCCTCCGTGAGGCTCGTCTGCCGTTGGTGGTCGTAGCTGTGGCAGCCGAGCGCGTGCCCCTCCGCCACGATGCGCCGCGCCAGCTCAGGATACCGCTTCAGCTTGGTTCCCACCACGAAAAATGTTGCCCGAACGCCTTCTTGTTTCAAAATATCCAAAACGCGCGGGGTGGTTTCGGGGTCGGGTCCGTCGTCGAAGGTGAGCGCGACCACAGGCACGCGGGGGTCACCACGCCACAGCACGCCCTCGCGTGTCATCAGATGCTCGCCGCGCCAGCGTAGCCGCCAATATTCCACGCTCAGCAAATGCGCACGCGACTCGCCCGTCAGGTCAGGCAAAAAGTAATACACCAGCAGCAGGCACAGCAACGCATCGATCCAGTACGCCCAGCGCACGCGGGTATTATACCGTGCCATGAAAAGTGTGGTGATTACACGCCATGCGCTTCTTCCAGCGCAGGAGCGTGCCTTGCGCGAGCTGGGCGCGGTGGTGGTGGAGACCTGCGCCCACTATGAACCTGACATCCACCACCCGCGCTGGAAAGCGCAGGGGGTGGAGGCGGTCTTTACCGTTGCGCTACCGCCGTCGTTGCTTGCGCGTCTGGGGGAGTCGTTTCGCGTGTTCACTTTTGACATGGAGAGCGCAGGGGTGACGGCGAGTGAGGAGGAGGCGAAAGCGTGGTGTGCGCTTGCACCAGAAACGCGCAGCTATCTGCCTGCCCGCGAGGGGAGCCTGCGCCTGGTGGAGTTCCGAAGCGTGTCCGAACTGAAAATCCAGATCCACACCACGCGCGTCTGGGAGGCGAAGCCGTAATCGGGTACTCTTTATGCCGATGCGATCCGATTTGGCGCGTGTGGGCGCGGTGCTACTGGTGGGCGTCGTGCTGCTGGTGGTCGGCTTGCAGTTCTTGCAGGCGCGGTTTTCGGATCGGGGGCACTACCTCATCAGGGCACGCTTTGCGGACGCCCGCAATGTGTCTGTGGGGGCGCCAGTGCTGATGGCGGGCGTGCCTGTGGGCTTTGTGAAGGCGGTCGCGCTGGAAGGCACGCCCCCGAAAGCCACGCTCACGCTCGCCATTCGTGAGGAGGTGCAAATCCCGCAAGGGTCTACCTTTCGGCTCGCAGGCGGACTGCTGCTGCCAGGCGAGACGCGCGTGGAGATAACCCCGCCCGACCAAGTGCGCGGCGTGCTAACGGCAGGTAGCGTGGTGGAGGGCGAGCCACCATTAGACCTGAGCCGCACCGTTGACCGCTTCGCTCCAGAAATCGAGGCGACCCTGCGTGAGGTTCGGCGCACGCTCGCGGCTGCACGCACCCTGCTGGAAGACCAACAGCTGCGCAACGCCGTGCAAGACACACTGCAAGCAGTGGAACGGGCAACGAACCAGACCGCCCGCCTGCTGGCTCAGGCAGAAGGGCTACTTGCCGAGAATCGCGACTCGGTGCGCCGCCTGCTCGCCAACGCCGCCGATACCACCCAAGAGATGAACCGCACCCTACAAGCAACCAACAAACTTCTCCAAGACCCCCAACTCAACGAAGACCTTCGCGCAACGCTCGCCAGCGCACGCGCCAGCGCCGAGCGCGTCGAGCAACTCCTTGAGCAGGTGAACCAACTCGTCGCCGACGAACAACTTCAGGGCAACCTGAAAGCGACCGCGGAGAATGTGCGCGTCGTGAGCGAACGCGCCATTCAACTGGCGGACAAAACCAGTGCAGTGCTGGACAACGCCGAAACGCTCACGCGCAACCTCAACGAAACGCTCAACGAAGCAAAGCCCGTGCTCCAGCAGGCAAGCGAGTCGTTTCGCAAAGTGAACGAATCGCTGGAGAGTTTCGCAACGGCGCGCACCTTCGGCATACGCGACGCCACCTATCTGCTGGATATGGGCTACAATGCAGACCTTGAGCGCTACCGCACCGACCTGATTGCCACCTTTTTCTTGCAGAACCAGAACCAGCTGCGCATTGGACTGTACGATTTCACGGAGTCGGATCAGCTCATTGCGCAGTATGGGACGCCGTTGAGTTCGAAACTCTTGCTGCGCTACGGCATCTTCGGCGCGAAGGCGGGCTTTGGGGTAGACTATAAGCTGAGCGAACAGGGGATGTTGACCCTCGAATTGTTCGATCCGAACAATTGGCGCGGGCAGGCGCGGTTGCACTGGCGCGTTGCGCAAGGCGTCTGGGTGTGGGGCGGGTTGGATAGCCCGTTCCGCCATAATCAGCCCGCGTTCGGTGTCCGCATCCAACGCTAAGGAGGTAACAACGATGGAAGTGATCCTTGTGCGTGATGTCCCTAATCTGGGCAAAGCAGGCGATATCAAGAAAGTGGCAGGCGGCTACGCCCGCAACTATCTGATCCCGAAGGGCTGGGCAGTGCCCGCCACGAAGGGCAACTTGAAAGCGCGTGCGGAGCGCGAGCGCGTGCGCAAGGAGCGCGCCGAGCAGCTTCGTCAAGCCGCGCGCGATGCTGCGGCGAAGCTGAACGGGCAGACGGTCACGATTCAGGGACGCACCGCGCCCAACTCCACCAAACTGTTCGGCGCGGTGACCGCCGACGCAATCGCTGAAGCCATCCTGCAGCAGCACGGCGTGCGCGTGGACAAGCGCACCATCGAACTACTCGACCCCATCAAAATGGCGGGAACCTACACTGTGCCCATCCGCTGGGAAGCCGACATCGAAGCGACCATCACCGTAGAGGTGCGCGGCTCAGAGGAGTCCTAACCGCGCGTTGGCGTTTTTCCTCTCATCCCAAGCCCCTCTCCCATGCCGTGGGAGGGGGGTCGCGCCAGTGCCCCGCCAACGAAACCAAAGCCGTAGCGTCAGCGTTTTTTTCGTCAGCGAGACGCTGACGCTACGAACCCTCCAGCGTAGCGTCGGCGTCCCGCCTGACGAACAACACTGGTGCGACGCCATTCTTGGCGTCGGTAGTTGAGCGTTTTTGAACCCCCTCCAGCAGGTTCCCCCTGCAAGCAGGGGGAACCGTTCGTTGCAAGACACAGCTCCCCTACGCAGTAGCAAGCACCAACTAAACAACAATGTGCTATAATAGAAGTGGCTGCGTAGCCGTTATCGCGCCCGTTCAGAGCATCCTGAACGCGGCACAAACACATTTTCTGGAATGGAGGTACAGAGCAATGCGACACACAGTGAAACAGTGGGCATTTCGGATAGCGGTTGTGCTGAGCGTTGGGCTTGGCGCAGTGAACCTGTTGAACGCGCAGCGTTTGACCTGGCTGGGCAGGCTCGGAGGGGGTTTGAGCGGGGCGACTGACGTCTCCTCCGACGGCTCGGTGGT
>CALAMM010000023.1 GCA_937925775.1 uncultured Fimbriimonadales bacterium | reverse complement strand
CAAGCATCGTTCGTCGGCGAGGAGGCTTTGCGACGCCGAAACGGGTGCGACGACATTCCTGTCGTCGCAGAACCAGTCAGCGGGACGCTCCAAGTGGCTTGGACATTCTTGTCCAAGCGCGGTTCGTCGGCGAGGAGGCTTTGCGACGCCAAGAAAGGCGTCGCACCCGCATCGCGTGGCTTGGACAGTCTTGTCCAAGCAGTTCTCGTCGGCGGGACGCCGACGCTACGACGCCACAAACGGCGTCGCATCGGTGCTGAGTATGAGTGGGGCAGCAACGCGCTGGGCTATGATGCCTGCTGAATATCGTCCTGAGTCAGAATTTCGGGGTCCTTGCGCTGGGTCACGGTCTCTTCGGTAATCACCACGCGCTTGATGTTCGGGTTCGAGGGCACCTCGTACATCACATTCAACATAATCTCTTCCAAGATTGCTCGCAGTGCGCGCGCACCGGTGCCGCGACGAATGGCTTCTTGGGCGATTGCGCGTAGTGCGCCTTCCTGTACCACTAACTCCGCGCCGTCGAGCTCGAAAAACTTCTGATACTGGCGCACGAGCGCGTTTTTCGGCTCCACCAGAATCCGCATCAGGGTCGCTTCGTCCAGCGCGTCGAGGGTCGCCACCACAGGCAGTCGCCCGATGAACTCAGGGATTAGCCCGAACTTGAGGAGGTCTTCGGGCATCACATGCCGGAGCAGCTCGCCTACATTGCGTTTCTTGCGGTTCTCTGGGTTCGAGCGGAAGCCCATCGTCTGGTCGTTGAGCCGCCGCTCAATAATCTTTTCCAGCCCGTCGAACGCGCCGCCGCAGATGAAGAGGATGTTCGTGGTATCGATTTGGATGAACTCCTGATGGGGGTGCTTGCGTCCGCCTTGTGGAGGGACATTGGCGATTGTGCCTTCGAGGATTTTCAGCAGTGCCTGTTGCACGCCCTCACCAGACACATCGCGTGTGATGGAGGGGTTATCGGCTTTGCGGGCGATTTTGTCGATTTCGTCGATGTAGACGATGCCCCGTTCAGCTGCTTTGATGTCCATGTCCGCCGCCTGAATCAAGCGCAGCAGGATGTTCTCTACATCCTCGCCGACATAGCCTGCTTCGGTGAGCGCGGTGGCGTCGGCGATGGCGAAGGGCACATTCAGGATTCGCGCCAGCGTCTGTGCCAGCAGGGTCTTACCGCTCCCTGTCGGACCAATCAGCAAAATGTTGCTTTTTTGCAGTTCCACCTCGCCCCCAACGCCTGCTTTGATGCGCTTGTAGTGGTTGTAGACCGCCACGGATAGCACGCGCTTGGCGCGCTCTTGCCCCACCACATACTGGTTCAGAACGCGGTAGATATCTTTGGGCTTGGGTACTGTGTCCACTGAACCAAGGGGATGCATGGGGGTGGGGGCGTTCGACTCGTTGCGTAAGATATCGTTTGCTAATTTCACGCAGTCGGCGCAGACGCCACCGTACATGCCCAGAATCAACTTGCGTACATGCTCGCGGGACTTGCCGCACAGCACGCACCGATCCATCATGCGCGTGTCGTTCACTCGAGCCACAGATTGCCTCCTGGTTATCGACCACTGCGGTCTAACACATGGTCGATTATTCCATACTCCTTGGCTTCCTGTGCCGACATGAAGTAATCGCGCGCGGTGTCCTGTTCCACGCGCTCGATGGGTTGTCCGGTGTGCTTGTGCAGGATGTTATTCAGGATGTCTTTATAGCGTAGCACCTCCCGCGCTTGGATCTCGATATCGAGGGCGGTGCCTTGGAAGCCTGCGTGGACTTGATGGATCATGATTCGGGCGTGGGGGAGGGCATAGCGTTTGCCGGGGGCGCCGCCCGCCAGTAGCACCGCGCCCATGCTGGCAGCTTGCCCAATACAGATGGTGGCGACATCGGGGCGAATCATCTGCATAGTGTCATAAATCGCTAACCCTGCGCTCACGACGCCCCCTGGCGAGTTGATATACATGTCGATGTCCTTATCGGGGTCTTCCTTCTCCAGAAACAGCAAGGACGCCACCACTAAGTTCGCGACTTCATCGTTGATGGGCGTGCCGACGAACACGATTCGATCTTTGAGCAGGCGCGAATAAATATCGTAGGCGCGCTCCCCACGCGCCGTCTGCTCCACCACCATCGGAATCAGTTGGTTCTTCGGATAATAGATCATGCTCATGCTCCTCCCTCTGTATTTTGGACGATTTCGAGCAGTTTTTGGAGCGCACGCTCCAATCGTAGTTCTTGGCGCGTGCGGTTGCGGAATTCGGCATCTTCCAGCATGCGCATGCGCTGGGCGGGGTCTTGAATGCTTTCTGCCGCCGCGCGGATAATCGATTCCACTTCCTCTTCTGTCACCTGAATGCCCTCTTGGTCGGCGATCGCCATCAGGATGAAGGTATTTTTCAGTCGGGTGATGGCGCGCTCGCGCAGCTGCTCGAGGAGCTGCTGTTGGGTCATTGCGGACTGTTGCAGGAACATTTCGAGGGTCAAGCCGTTGGCGCGGAGTTCCTCGCTGAATTCGCGTGCTTCCTCGCGCAGTTGCTCTTCGATAAGCGCCTCGGGCAGATGTACGATGCTGCGTTCTCGGAGGGTGGCGAGTGCCTGTGCCTGTGCTTGGTCTTGCAGGAAGCGGGTTTTTTGCCTTATGATGCTTTCGCGCACCTGTTCGCGCATATGCGCCAGGTGTTGATAGCCCATCTGTTGTGCCCAAGTATCGTCCTTTTCAGGATAAATCGGCGTGTGGACGCGCTGGAGTTCGACCTCCACATGGAGGGTTTTGCCTGCGAGGTCGGGGTCGTCGAAGGCGTCGGGAAAGGTAAGGGTTGCCTCTTTCTTTTCGCCTTCGCGCATGCCTGCCAGTAAGTTGTCCAGCTCGCCGAAGGTCTTGCCCAGCGTCACCAGATAGCGATTGGGCTTCGCGTCGGCGTCCTCAAGCGATCTGATAGCTATGACCAGTCGGTCGTCGGGTTGCGCGGCGCGTTCAGGCGCGTGTTCGAGGCGCATCTGGGCATGGCGCAACGCCTCGATAGCCTCTTCTACTTCCTCACTGCTGGCTTCCTGAGGTGGGATGGGGAAGCGCAAATCGCGATATTCGCCCAGCGTCTCCACTTTGGGGCGTAAGGGCACGGTGAGCGTGAATCGGAACGGTTCACCCTCTTGGAGTCGCTCGATGTTCACGCTCGGTGGGCGGTACGGCTCAAGTTGCTCATGGGCCCGCACGTGGGGAACGAATTCATCCATCATCAGCTCGCCTGCGGCGCGACGCAGCTGCTCGTCGGGGATGTAGCGACGAATCGCGTTCAGGGGGGCATGACCAGGGCGAAACCCAGGCACACGCACGCCTCGACCGAGCAACCGTGTCGCACGGTCAAACATGCGCTGGGTGGTCTGGGCATCGACCTCGATGGTGAGTTGCACGGTTACAGGCGAGGGCTCCTCACGGCTCAGGATTTGAAAAGATTGGATGGGCTGTGTCTGCATAGGGACGCCTCTAAAATAGTATGGA